>NZ_DATGTT010000028.1:0-2105 GCF_035301675.1 Lentibacillus sp.
TCCATCTTTAGCTTCAGGTAAAAAGATTTCTTTTCCACCGCCTAAAATAACATCAACATCATTTTCCAATATTTGCGGTGCGATTGCTGCTTCATTATTTCTATCATCTACATGGGAAGCAAATACAGCTGGAGTTGCATGTGTAATCGTGGAAGTTGCAACTAAACCTGTAGACAGCTTCCTTTCCTCTGCTGCTTCAAGAATCGTATCCAGCTCCTTACCTTCAGGAGACATGCTGATCATTCCATTATTTGTTTTCTCTCCAGTAGCCATCGCTGTCCCGGCTGCAGCGGAATCCGTTACTTCTGAATTTGCCGAATGGGTTTGCATCATTCCAACTAGCATGGAATCTAGTACTGTTTCTTCTCCTTTATACCAGCGATAGTTTGTTGCATAAGAAGCTGAATACCCATCCGGAACCATAAAGATAACATTTTCGACTTTTTGATTTGCCTGAGGTGGTGGGATTTTCTCAGCCTCCCCTTGCTCTGGCCCAAACGCCAGAATGCCGCCTGTAAATAATAGTGCTGAACTAAGTAAGATTACTCCTGCCTTTTTGAACAATTTGTATCATCCTTTCAAACTAGTATTTACTCTATCTTTATACTAACTTATGAGTGTTGAGCCAGTATGAATTGAGTGTAAAGAGTTTGTAAATTCCAAGAATTCCATATGAACTTTACACTTTTGTTACATGAATGATATTTTTCTCAGCAATTTTTAATGTCCTCCTAACTATCCCTTAATTTACCAAGGGTACTATTCTAAGTAACAAATCATTTCGAGGAGGAAGCAAGAATGAAAGTTATTATGATACCTTCGGGTTTTAAAGAATGCCTTGATGCAGAGGAAGTGGCTCATGCAATGGAAAGTGGGGCAAAGCGTTTTGATCCATTTATAGAAACAGATATGATTCCAATGGTTGATGGCGGTGAGGGATTTGCCAAAGCAATTAGTAAAATTAAGAACGGTGAATTGATTTATAAAGAAGTTACCGGTCCGATCGGTGAGAAGATTGAGAGTTATTATGGCATTTTTGTAGAAGGAAACAAACGAACCGCAGTAATAGAAATGGCAGCTGTTGCTGGATTGAAGCTCGTGCCGAATAATCAAAGAAATCCATTAAAAACAACGACCTATGGTGTAGGAGAATTAATCACTGATGCACTCGATATGGGGGTTGATAAAATACTGATTGGATGCGGTGATTCAGGCACATCGGATGGAGGTGCAGGTATGGCACAGGCGCTTGGTTTCCGCTTTCTGGATAATGAGCACCGTGTGATTAATATAAATGGCGGTGAAGATTTGTTAAAGGCGACTTCTGTCGACGCAACTTATTCCGATAATAGATTACCAGATATTGAAATTGAAGTCGCTTGTAACTGGACAAACGTATTGTGTGGTAAACAGGGCGTCGCTAGAGTATTCGGTCCACAAAAAGGTGCTAGTCCGGAACAAGTCGAGATGTTATCTTTGGCATTGGAACATTATGCTTCATTAATTGAACAAGCTATGGGTATGGATGTGCGCCATGCTCCGGGAAGTGGTGCTTCAGGAGGACTGGGAGCCGGACTGCTTGCATTTACCGGTGCCAAATTATACCCGCGCTTTGATTTGATTATGAACTTTATCCAAATGGAAGACAAAATAGCATCAGCTGATCTTGTTATTACAGCAGAGGGAAGTCTTGATTTTCAAACACCAAATGGAAAAATTCCATGTGAAGTAGCAAGGATTGCCAAAAAGTATGGCATTCCTGTAGTTGCAATAACCGGAACAGTCGGCCAGGGTGCAGAACTTAATTACGCTGCAGGGATTGATGCTTATTTAAGTATCACCCAAAAACCGGTAACATTAAAACAGGCGATGATCAAAGCACCAAAATGGATAGAAGACAGTGTCGAATGCATTTTACGCCAAATTACGATTGGAATGAAAATGAGTGAAAAGACCAATTCCAGAGAAAGGATATACGCCTATGGCAACAAGGTTAGACAGGCATAAGGATAAGAAGAATACTTTTTTCGATTTTATCAACAGGCTTTCTACCAGATTAAAAATTATTATAGCCATCCATATTCTTTTCGCTATCTTTATTTTAA
>NZ_DATGTT010000029.1:0-5267 GCF_035301675.1 Lentibacillus sp.
TCTGAAGGTTCGATCAAGCGGTTAATCATCTTCATCGTTGTTGTTTTACCGCAACCACTTGGTCCGATAAAAACAATGAATTCTCCTTCTTTCACATGTAAGGAGACGTCATTAACTGCCTTTACGCCTTCTTTATACATCTTAGTAACATTTTCAAATTTCAACAAATGCTAGACACCTCCGTTTTTTGAACACAAATAACAGTGTAACGAATACTTTATACAATATAAAGTTTATAATATGTACAAATTGCATAAAAAAATGGAACCTCATTCAAATGATTGTATAAAACACAAATTTCCTTAGAATTCTTTCGATTTTCTAGCTTATGCTATTATTTCGTTTTTTCTTTGCCTATGTTATGGGGTGAGTATAATTAATCTTAAACGACAAAAACTATCGGTATCCTGGAAAAGAAGGGGGCATAGATCATTGGCAGATAGAGGAAAGGATCATAATCCAAAACACAAGGTAGAAGGAAAAAACAAAGGCGGAGCACACCGCAATGGACGTAAAAGTCAATACAAAAATCATAACCCGCATGGCGGGGATGAACCAAATGAATATCTCAGTCACGATGAACAATTATAAATGAACAACCGCTATAAAGAAAGCAGTGTGATATGGAATTCATCCTATCACACTGTTTTTTAGTTACCATGCAGCATTCAAAACCAGAGCATTTCACTTCAATTTACCGAAAAAGTAGCTTTTATCAGGGTTCATGGGATGTCAACCTATTACGTGCTAAATTTTTTAAAAAAACAAGGCTTTAAAATTTTCCTTCATATATTATGTTATAATGCAAAGCATGTTTAAAATAGGCTCTTTTCTTGGGACTGTAGTTACATTTCCCATCGTAGAAATGTTGTTGTTGACACAAAGTCTATAAACTGCGACGCAACTTTAGCGTGGCTTCCTCCATTCTTTCGAAGATGCGTGCTAATCCAACGCTGCGGAAAAATACTCGCTTTCCATGGGGAACGCTTCAGTCTCCTCGCGAGCAAAAAACGCTCGCTGTGGGGTCTTCAGACTGTTCCTTTTCCCATAGGACAAGGAAAGCTTCGGCAGCATTACATCCCACGAAGAAAATTGGTTTGTATTTTCGAGGAGTCTCGCATTTTTCCGCAGCTTAGAATACCTCTACTAGCGGAGGCAGAATACGAAGACTCCTATGGGAACAAAGTTTTTTGATGGGGCGAGTAATCGCAGTCCCAGTCCCGAAATTTACGAAAAGGACCTTAAAATACATCCAAAGAATTGGAGCGAAATATAATGGATATGAGCAAGACTGCTTTGCTTTTGATTGATTTGCAAAAGGAAGGTGGGACATCTGATGTTGTTGGAATGGAAGCGATCTTAGCCAATGCAGCAAGCCTCGTGGACAAGTGTCGGCAGATGGGGATACCGGTCATCTACACGCGCCATATTAATCGTGGAGATGGGCTCGGATTAGCAAACGAGGAACCGGTTAATGATGCGGGAGAGCCGATCTATTACCATTCAAAAACATCAACCGTTGAAATAGCCGATGAGGTCGCGCCCGCGCAACAGGATATTATTATCGATAAGTATCGTTATAGCGGCTTTTTTGAATCAAATTTGGAGTTGATGTTAAAAAGCCTTGGTGTGGAACATCTGATTATTGGCGGGGTACTTACCGACGTTTGTGTCTTGTCCACAGCACTTGATGCGTATTACCGGGATTATCAGATTAATCTCGTGAAGGATATATGCGGAACAACAACAGAAGGCGCTCACATGGCGGCAACACTAATGATGGCCAACTGGATTTATGATTTGAAGGTATATGATACGGCCGAAATGGAGAAAAAATTAGCCGGTGAAAAGTATAACGCATGGGAGTCAGCAGAGCCTGATCAATTGCAATTTTCGCCTGATAATATCCGTAGTGTATATGCAAAACTAAGTGGAACAGAAGATACTAATGATGGATGAATAATCGATCGATATCTGTATATCATCGCTCGAAAATACATTTCATCGATCATGACAAGTCGCGGGTCGAAGGATAAATAATAGCAAGCTATATATGAAATACGTCAAAAGAAAGGATACGTATGGGGAAAACATTACAATCAGCAGATGAACCTGGTGGCAGGTTAAACAAAGAAGGGGTATCACAGCAACAAGATGTTGAAACAAAAGAGTATTATGCAACAGAAGCAGTACCGATGGGCCAGAGGAATATTGGTTTCTTTGATATGATCGCAATCTGGGTCGGTGCAAATTCCAATAATGCATCATGGTATGTAGGTGGAACGGTCGCTGGCATGGCTTTTGCCGGTGCGATTGGTGTGACCTTAATTGCTAATCCGATTGCTTATCTGATATTAGCTTTAGTCGGATTTATGGGTTTTAAAGTAGGTACATCTACCATGGCATTAACAAGGCCAGCTTTTGGAATCAGGGGCAGTATCTTGCCTACCGTACTCAATACGATTGTGTTTTTAGGCTGGGCAGTGGTTAATACATTTATCGCAGTTATCTCCGTCAGTTTTTTACTCAGTGATTTATTCGGGTGGCCTGCTTACGGCGAACCGGGCAGTGCGGGACCGATGCTACTCGGGATTGGATTGATGACCGTTTTGAACTTGGGAGCTGTCTCTTTAGGTAGAAACTCTATTAAAATAGTAGAACGTGTCGGGATCTTTTTAACCTTATTTTTAGGTTTATGGATCACCATTGTCGTCCTGGATACGCATTCATTAACGGAAATTGCCAATTGGAGTCCGCCTGCAGATGCTGTATTGCCAACCGGAAAGGCAATTGATATTATGGCTGCTTTCAGTTTAGCCTGGGTGCTTGGAGTTGCAGAATTTACCCGGTATACGCCAACTGTTAAAACAGCTACGATTGCACCAATGATCGGCGCTTGTGTTGCCTTACTTTGGTTCGCTTTTGTCGGCATCATCTCAACAATTGGAACGGCATTATCAACAGGGGTATTTAACCCGGATAATTCAGATCCTAGTTCACTTGTAAGCAGTCTCGGACTTGGCTGGATTGCGCTCGTTCTCATCATTGTCGCCTGTGTCACAACAAATGTTGTTAACTTAATGGCTGCAGGGGTTTCGGTGACAAACGTAACGAAGAAAATTAAGCCACTACATGCGATATGGGTTGTCACGATCGTTGCCGGTGCGCTCATGCTTGTTCCTCTTTATATGACAAGTTTTTTAGATACATTTATGGGCTTCCTGGATTATATCGGCATGGTTTTAAGTGCTCTGCTAGGCATACTGATTGCCGATTACTTTTTTGTCCGCAAACGAAAGTATGATGTGAAGGAATTTGAAAAGGCCGGTGGGAAGTATTGGTATTTTAAAGGGGTCAATATTAAAGCGATCGCCGTCTGGGCGATTGGGGTTGTGTTTTTCCTTGTAGCGCGTGAGACAGCGATAATTGGAAATTCCATCGGAGCGGTATATCCGACGATTATTTTGACCGCAGTGCTCTATAGTTTGGTTTCTATGCAAGAAAGAAAGGAAAATTGATTGATAGTATTTCGCTAATTTTATTGTTAGCTTTGTCGGAGTTTGTTAACAGAGTTAAAGTGCATGGATGGATCAAGTCATGCCTAACTATAAAAAAATCACTAAAACAGCATTCACTTATTAAAATGAATGCTGTTTTTAAAATTAATTTTTATTCTCATCGTTATTAACAGGTTTGTTTTGTTTTGCTAATAATGTTTTAACGTCTTGCAGTGTTTCGTTCATTTTGAAAAAGATAATTAAGAGTTCACAATAGATTCGTACAACAAATGGTCCAATCACAATCGTTAATAATCCCATGAAAATAGAAGCTCCGCCGCCGTAATAAGCGCCGGCACCTTGAATAATCATGATCAGCCCCATGAGAACAGACAAGCCGGCTCCGATCCAAAAAACGATCTTAATTATTGCCGGTGTAAGCATTTTATCGAAATGTACAAAATTCTTCATATTAAAGTTATTCATATTATCTCTCCTCCTTTCATCAAGTATTATAGTCATAAGCTTTGGAAAACCGCAATGAGCAAATGGAAATATTTTCACTCCATGATCACTATATGCGGGTAGCATGTAATAAAATTACAGAAAAATAAAATGGGTAATATCTTGTGATCAGCCGCTTAAACTTATATACTGATAAAAAGAAATAAAAAGGGTGAGAAGATGGGAAAACGTATATTCTACTTTCTATTAACGAACGTTTTGGTATTAGTAACGATAAGTATTATCCTTTCACTTACAGGTGGATGGAATTATATTGGACAAAATGGGATTGATTATGGTGCGCTATTAATATTCAGTGCTGTGGTTGGTTTTACGGGCGCGTTTATTTCCCTGGCAATATCCCGCTGGATGGCCAAGCGGATGATGGGTGTTCGTGTTATTAATCCCGATGCACCACGTTCAGATTATGAAAGAGAAGTAGTAGAAAAAGTACACCGACTGGCAAGAACAGCCGGGTTGATGCATATGCCGGAAGTTGGGATCTATGATTCTCCGGAGGTAAATGCTTTTGCAACAGGGCCTTCGAAAAAACGGTCGTTGGTTGCCGTTTCGACGGGGCTGCTAACCGAGATGGATGATGACGCTGTAGAAGGTGTTATTGCACATGAGGTTGCCCACGTTGCGAATGGGGACATGGTGACGATGACGCTCCTGCAAGGGGTTGTGAACACATTTGTTGTTTTCCTTGCGCGTATTGTAGCGTATATTGCGTCCCAATTTGTGAGAGAGGAAATTGCGCCAATTGTACACTTTGTAGCGATTATTGTTTTCCAAATTGTATTTTCGATCCTCGGAAGTCTCGTCGTCTTCGCTTACTCCAGACATCGTGAATTCCACGCAGACCGGGGCGGAGCGGACCTGGCCGGTAAGGATAAAATGCGGCACGCGCTGGAAATGCTGAAAGTTTACTCCAACCGTGTTAAAGGGGAAGAACAAACAGCAGTTGCTACATTGAAAATAAATAATAAAGGTAAAAAATCAATGATATTTTCAACACATCCGGATATTGATGAACGTATTCAGCGTTTGTCTTAATGGTTGAAGCGTAATGTATAAAAAACGCTGTTTTCGTTGCTTTCAATTCTTGTAGTTGATATTAACAGCGACATAAGATACCGCTCCGGAAATACACTACGCTTTCCGCGGGCTCGCGATAAGCCTCCTCACTCGCAAAGAACGCTCGCTGTGGGGTCTTATCGTCTTCGCTTTCCCGCTGGAGTCTTCGTGTATTTCCTTCGCTAACAT
>NZ_DATGTT010000030.1:0-4845 GCF_035301675.1 Lentibacillus sp.
TTGTCTTAACGTTCAATCCGGCCGATTTAGCAGGTTACGATTTATTTATATACATAACAGACTTCGTTCTTGCTTTCTTTTATCTATTCATAATATACACGTGGATTAAACGGAAACGAATATTGCCAAAACTAATGATAGTGAGTTATACCATCGACATTTTACTGTACCTGCCTGTTATAATTTCTGGAGCAGGCATTGACTGGATTTATATTCTATTCAATGCCGTTTTGATCGGGTATTTCATCAGGTCCAAACGCGTCAAGGCAACGTTCGTCAATTGATGAAAAATGGTCTTTATCATTATTTGACGGACACATTCAAATAGATTCTATAAAACATCCCGTACCACAATAAAATTGGTACGGGACGTTTTGTTCAGCATCTGCCTTCTTTGAGCAATCCTCATTCATCTTTCCGTCAACGGTATATCATCATACCTTCCAGCATCTAAGTCATCCACTTCGCCTGTTGCAACACCATTTAAAATACCGTACACACCGGTTTCGACTGCTTTTCGCAGCTGCCCCATTTTCTTTTGTCCGAAGTCTTGTGTCTGGCCGGTGATTTCAAATAGCACGGTGCCGCTTCCATTCAGCGCAAAGGAGCCAAGTGCTGTACCCGGCAAATCCAGATCTTGCGGGTATAGCGAGATGTTGCCAAATGGAGAATTGCCCATTTGTTGTAACGCATCATATGCTGCCACGTTCAATTGCTTGGAGTAATCGACATTATACTGGTCTGCATATTCGCTATATTTTTCGCCCTCTTCAGTATTTGGATGTGGGACGAACACACCGGAAAGTGAGAATGTAACCGGCTTATCCGTACCCTCGATGACGTATTCTCCCTGATGGTGCAAGTCAATGAAAACATCTACTGTGCCAAATTGATCCTGCAAATCTTTATAAACATCACGCACTGTTTGCGCTTCAGGTGTGATATACCATCCCGGTTCAGAAGATGAACCCGGAAAATCTTCAGGCTGTGGCGTGTAATCCAGATCAGGATTAAAATCACGATTCATATCAAAACCAGGATTCGATTCATAATCCCAGTATTCATTTTTGTAAGTGTAATAATTCCAGGAAGGTTCTGCATTTTCGAGCTGCGGGAATGCAGTTGTCACCTCATCCCATGTCATTTCAGTCCCGCGACGATTCAATTCCGTCGCATCCGGGTTGATCATAGGCATGGCAACAATCGTTAATTCTTCCCTGAGTTGTCTCATTTCAGGCGAATTATTGGTTCCGATTTTTTTGATCATCTTTAATAGTGCTTTTGTACCGACTTTTTCATTGCCGTGAATTTCACTTTGAATTAACACAACCTTATCCCCTGAACCGATTGTTGCTTTGTAGACTTCACGGCCTTGATTGGAATGGCCGGCCACTTCTACCTCAACATTCCCCTGACTCGATTTCTCAATCTGATTTAATTTCCTGGATAGTTCGTCGTGGCTGATGAATCCGGATACAGGTGGTTTTTTCATGATGACCGGATTAGGATCAGCTTGTACCGTTGCATCATAGGTTGGAGCCAACATCCCTGCACTCAGTAAAACAGCGCTGCATGCCATCGCAAGTTTCTTCTTTTTCTTCATCCAGAAATCCCTCCAATTATTTAAAGCTACTATATCTATTCTTCTTCAAATTATTGAATCCCTTTAATAAATGGAAAAATGAATCGAAAGCACCTGACATAAGCGCGTTTGGAGATAGTTTTGGATAAGTAAAAGGTAAGGCTTAATACTTTAGAAGCATGGATTCTGCCTGAGGATGCCGAGCCTGCAATTATTTCTTCTTTCAGTTCATGCCCGGCAACTCATCTATAACGTAAAATGGAAAGAAAGGGAAACATAAACACGACTCTAGTACAAGTCATCTACTATATTAAGCTTTCATAAGTATAAACCGCTACAAGCTCGCCGCTGTCTTCCCAACGTCCTGCGTTTCCTTAGCCGGCCGGACAAAGCGAATCACTGCAATGAAGAAGCACAGGATCGCCGCAAACACAAACAGACCAAACAAACCGCTTTGATAAAGCTGCGAAAAATAAACAACATTTACGAAGGCAAGCACAAGTCCACCAGTTAAACTCGTGTAAGCCAAGCGATTCGCTCTTTGAATAAACCAATCCGCTTTCCGGTCCATCAGGGTAGCAAAAGTGATGCTCACAACATTAACACTGCTCCCAATCCAGACCGGATGAACATTTAGGAAAAACGCATTTGGATCCCAATCCCCGAGATAATACCATAACAAACCGCTTGCAAAACCGCTAAATAATGCTATCGAGACAGCGCGTTTTGTAACGACAGGCCAGAACAACGCTGCTATTACCGGTGCGAAGGTTGCACTGTTTCGAATCGTCCATGCCATGACATTCCACCACGCGGATTGCTCCGTACGCATTAACCCGAACACAATCATCAGCACCGTTAATAGCAGCAGCGATATTTTCGTATAGGCAATCAGCTGATTTTCGGTTGCTGCCGGTTTGATCGAACTGCTCACATCACGGCCGAGGCTTGTTGCTCCGGAAAATTGGCAAGGGCCGCCCCAACCCAGTGCACATGCCCATACACCCAAGAAAAACAAACCAACAAGTGGTGCGGGGAGTACTTCCATTAAATACTGGGGTATCGCAATCAACCCCGTTTGCGCATTGGGAACCATGATACTAGCAGAAATACCGAACAGCACTCCGCCGGCGATGAATGGAATGGCCATAAAACCGGCCATAACCAGTCCTTTTTGCCCTTCTTCAGGTGTCCGGGAAGACAGCGCCATCTGGAAGGCAGCCTGGGCAAGAATGACATTGACCAGGAAGGTTCCAAACCAGACGACAATGACCTGCAATCCAACATTGTCGAACGAAAACATAGCCGGTCTTTCCTCTGCCAGTGCAGCCAGACCATCAATTCCCGGATGAATAAAAAAGGCGATGCCACCGATGATGACCATCAATCCAAACAAAATCATATTCATCGTCTGTGTAAACGCAAGGGACCACATTCCTCCTGCCTGAAGATATATGAAAAGCAAAATCGCGGTAAACGCAACAGAAAGAGACAGTGAAATTCCCGTGAACACATGAATGGCCGAGGCAAAAGCAATCGCAGTGGCAACAGACCACATGGGAAATGCGAAAGCTGTAATAGCTCCGGCGGCCCCTTTAGCCACCCGTCCATATGAATCACCAATCAGACCGGAAACGGTAACCATCATTTTTTTCCGGAACGGTTGAATGATCAGAAAGGCGATAATAAATATCTGCACCATTTCTGCGACCCCATACCACACTGCCGAGATGCCGCTTAAATAAGACAGTTCAAGAATCGAAATATAGGTCGAGCCGGAGAATAGCCCTGTGATACAAAAAGCCACAATCCATTTATTGAAATTCCGATTGCCGACGAAATAGCTGTCTTTATTGGTCAGGCGCCGTTTGGCAATTTGACCGGCAATAATCAAAGCGGTCGTATATCCGATTGCCAGAATAATAATCCATACACCATACGCTGTCATGTTCCTCATATCCTTTTAAATTGATAAATTTACTTTGTTTTTTTATACAGTTCGCCCATTACAAAAAAGCAACATAACAAAGCCCCCTTCCAATGATAAGAAGAGGGCTAATATAGCTATGACCGCCTCTCCTTATCTTTCAGACATTTATCTGATGGATTTGGCACAGTACTCTAAAAGCCTGCTGCCGAGGTTTCACAGGGCCAGTCCCTCCACCTCTCTGGATAAGAAGTTCACTTAGGTTATTGTGTATAATTTACAATGTTTCGATAAATGTGTCAATGGTTAGTTTTATATAAAGTGTCACATCGTATAGTCATGTATCGTCATAGCACATCACAATAGCTCATTGCCACAAAATATTGCTGACTCAAAATAAAACGTGCTAAACTGATTCCAACATAGAGTAGGTTGATACCTTCCACAGTTAAACAAGGAGATGAGGAGAAAATGAAGCAACTGGTGAAGGACTTGATCATGATTGTGGCCGGCACTTTGCTTTATGCTTTGGCACTGACTTTTCTGGCAATCCCAAACAACCTTGCAGATGGCGGGCTGCCAGGCTTATCGTTAATTCTGTACTATGCATTCAGCTGGTCACCGGGTATCGTGAACTTTGTACTGGCATCAATTATTTTACTGATTGGCTACCGGGTACTGCCAAGGCGTACCATATTCCTGACAGTGTTCACGGCACCGCTCCTTTCATTCTTCATCTATATAACGGAACAAAAGGTTGAGTCTTTGGGGGACCCGCTTGTTTCAGCTATTTTTGCAGGTTTTTTCATTGGCATTGGGGCAGGACTTATCCTGCGAACCGGCAGTTCCATGGGCGGGACAAGTGTTATTGCACGCATGCTGCACCACAACTTTGACTGGGATCTGACACGGACGAACTTTGCGCTCGACGCAGTGATCGTGACATCCGGACTTTTCATCATCGGTCCGCTCAATACGATGTATACAATCGTTTCATTATTTGTTGGCAAGAAAGCGACAGACATCATCCTGGAAGGGCTTGACACACGAAAAGCCGTCAGCATTATTTCTGCCTATGCGCCGGAAATAACCGATGAAGTTGTTCAGCAAATGAAAACAAGCGCAACGGTATTCGAAGGGTATGGCGGCTACATGAAAGAAAATGCCGATATGGCCTATATCATCATTAACAAATACCAGATTATGAAACTCAAACGCATTATAAACGCTGTCGATGACAGAGCTTTTGTTGTCATTCACGACGTCCGGGACGTATTTGGCGGCAGCTTTTCCTGGGCAAAAAAATCATAAAGCCAGGATCAACTTCAGCAGTGGG
>NZ_DATGTT010000031.1:0-78914 GCF_035301675.1 Lentibacillus sp.
GCTGCTTCAGTGAAACCGCCTGTGTTATGAATATCCGATTGGGCCTGGATACTTCCGGTGCTGCCTATCTGAAAAACAGATGAATTTGTTATGGCTTCAATTTTGATAAAATGGATAGAAATCGATTGATGAATGATTAAATTCATACGACACACCCCGTTATGACGTTATATTTTGATCCATTTTGTCGCTGTCGGTCACATATGTCGCCGATTGCCCAAGTCTGATGCGTGTTCCGTCACCGGTGATGAAAGAACCGCCGCCAGCATAGGTTTTTGCAGTGCTTTCCGGATTCATGGTATAGACATCCCCGATGTTAAAGATGCTTGAGTTGCCTATGTTATTGACTTTTACGGCACCTACTTTTGCCGGCATCACAACGTCCTCCTTCCCTGTATTTTATGTATGCATTCGGATTTGTGTAACTGGGCAGGAGATATAATCGTATGTGTCGAACATGTGGGGGGATACCTGATTTGATGAAAGGATCGGAATACCGATGAATACTGCTGAGCCATTACAAAAATCTGAACGCATGATGTGGATTGATGCGGCCAGAGGATTTGCGATTTTGGGAATTTTTGTTGTCAATATTGGTGCATTCTCAGCACCGTATTTTTTATATGGTGGGGAAAAGGATGCATGGTCTCAGGCTATTGACCAATTCACACATGTGATGATTGATATTTTCTTTCAGGCGAGTTTCTATACGCTGTTTTCGCTTCTTTTTGGCTTTGGCCTCCAGATTTTAAAAGAACGTCTGATAACAAAAGGAATTGCAGTCAGCCCGTTTTTATTCCGCCGGCTTATCATATTAATGATGTTTGGCATGATCCATGCATTTTTGATCTGGCATGGTGATATATTACTGTCATACGGGATTATCGGGTTATTTTTCATGGCATTCATTTATCGGAGTGACCGTGCAATTCTGCTGTGGGGTACGTTGATACTTGGCTCGAGCGTCTTTCTGTATACGGTCATGTTATATAATGTGAGAGCTTTTCTTGGTGGTGCTAATACGTCTGGCATTCATCGTGCCGAAACGTATTATGCAAGCAATGACTGGTTTGTCATTTTGGACCAGAATTTGAATGACTGGTTGTATGCTAACAGTATCTTCTCTTATGTGCTTCTCGGAACGACGTTACTGCCGTTGTTTTTAATCGGGATGTATTTGGCCAGGAAGCGATGGCTTCACAATCCTTCGCAACACCGGAAAAGGCTTTGGGCTGCCTGGGTAGTCAGTCTGATTGTATTTATTGCTTTGAAAATGGGGCCATATTTAAACGGGAATCCGGAATGGTTTTCGTATACACAGGATAATGTTGGCGGCGCTGCCTCGGCATTGTTTTACTTATTTTCAATCACACTGTCAGCTCAATCCATTTTCGGTAAAAAATTACTGAAGCCGTTCAGCTTTGTTGGGCGAATGTCACTGAGTAACTATATCTTACAATCGTTAATCTGTTTTATACTGTTTTATGGTGTTGGTTTTGGATTGTATGGATCGGTTAGACCGATTGAAGCGATGGGGATTGTTGCACTGGTTTATACCTTGCAGGTTTTTGTCAGCAAATGGTGGCTCGCCAAATACCGGTACGGCCCGCTTGAATGGCTTTGGCGGAGC
The DNA here is from genome assembly GCF_035301675.1 of Lentibacillus sp. Lineage (NCBI taxonomy): Bacteria > Bacillati > Bacillota > Bacilli > Caryophanales > Bacillaceae > Lentibacillus > Lentibacillus sp. Next base: position 1,631 of record NZ_DATGTT010000031.1, read on the forward strand.
CTCACATATAAACAGAAACAGCCATTGCGTGAAACAGAGAACGAGTAGTTTATGCAGAAGCGCCATAAACGTTAAGTTTATAAAAGGCTGCCCACCGATGGAGCAGCCTTCCATTACGCTTCTAATACTTCTTTAATCCGGTCAATTGCCCATTCAAGATCTGCTTTTTCGATGACAAGCGGTGGTGCAAAACGGATAACATTCTCATGTGTTTCCTTGCACAAAAGTCCTTTTTCTTTCAGTTCTTCACAATAAGGCCGTGCAGCTTCGGTCATTTCAACGCCGATGAACAAACCTTTGCCGCGTATTTCTTTAATTTTCGGGTTGCTGATTTTCCGAAGTTCTTCCATCATATAATTTCCAAGTTCCAGTGAACGGTCCGCCAAGTTCTCTTCCTCAAGGACTTCCAGTGCTGCTGTTGAGACAGCACATGCCAGTGGATTTCCGCCGAAAGTTGAGCCGTGTGATCCTGGATTGAAAACACCAAGAATATCTTTATTGGCGACAACACAGGAAATTGGGAATACGCCACCGCCCAATGCTTTACCCAAAATCAGGACATCCGGTGTGACACCTTCCCAGTCACAGGCGAACATTTTGCCGGATCGTCCAAGTCCTGCCTGAATTTCATCGGCCATGTATAAAACATTATTTTCAGCACAGACATCATAAGCCTCTTTCAAAAATCCTTCAGGGGGGATGTTGATGCCGGCTTCACCTTGGATCGGCTCAAATAAAAAGGCGGCTGTGTTTTCGTTGATGGCTTCTTTTAATGCATCGATATCACCATATGGGATTGTTTTTATCCCGGGAAGCAGCGGGCCAAATCCGCGTTGGTACGCTGCTTCTGAAGACAGTGATACGGCTGTCATAGTACGGCCGTGGAAGTTGCCTTCAGCCGCGATGATTTCGGCCTTGCCTTCTGGTACACTCTTAACATCATATGCCCAGCGGCGTGCGGCCTTTATGGCCGTTTCAACAGCTTCTGCTCCGGTATTCATCGGAAGTGTCATGTCTTTGTTCGTCAGTTTGCAGATTTTTTCATACCAAGGACCAAGTTGATCGTTGTGAAATGCACGGGAGGTTAAGGTGACAGCATCTGCTTGTTTTTTCAGTGCATCGATGATTTTTGGGTGACGGTGGCCCTGGTTTAATGCGGAGTATGAACTCAGCATATCCATATAGCGGTTGCCCTCCGGATCCTCAACCCATACGCCTTCAGCTTTGTTTATGACAATAGGCAGCGGGTGATAGTTTTTGGCACCATATTCCTGCGTCTGATCGATAATTTCCTGACTTGTTTTCGCCATATTATCCCTCCAAGTAAAAAGCTTATTGTGCTTAGTATAACAGTTTTTGAGTTATTTTACTTCCAGAACTGTTCAATTAATTTTCAAATGCTTTTCCTGATAGGACATGTTAAGATAGGTATTATGAATATAGATAACCTGTCAATAGGAAATAATATGTTTTAAGGAGGAACGATACAAAAATGAATACACATTTGCATGTGACGGCATGGGTTCTGGCATTTATCCTTTTTGTTGTCGTGATTGCATTACATAAATCAGGTAAGGCAAAGGGTGCTAAAATTGTCCAAATGATTCTGCGGCTGGACTACTTATTGATTTTATATTCCGGCGGTGAATTGCTTGCAGCCTATTTTAATGGCCCGCAAATGGGAGAGGCAATTTTTAAAGGACTTGCGGGCATATGGGCAATTTTTGCTATGGAAATGATCAGCCTGAAATCAGGGCGGGAAGAGCCAACAAAAAGCTGGTGGATTCAGCTTGTCATTGCGGTTTTGCTGACACTGATTTTAGGTTTTGGCAGGTTAGGTTTAGGATTCTTGCCATAGGCTATACAGCGAGCAGAGACTTCTCCGAGGGGGAAGTCTTTTTTAGCTCAAATTGTCACGTAATCGGCTCAAATTCACAGCAATTCGGCTCAAGTTCACAATTACTTCGCTCAAATTGTCACAAATGCTGATAATACAAAAAGTGCCATAAATCCTCATATAATTTCATGACACTTTTTTGCGGGGTGGCAGCCGATACGCTGAGCATGCGAGGAGGACGTTTTAGAACGCCTCCGATTTAATTCGATTATGGTTATGACACCACTACTATTCAGTCAGCGTTTCAAGGATGTCATCAATTATTTGTTCAAATGCAATCAGGCCCTTGTTTGTCCAGTGACTTGGATCATTCATGGTATAGACATTGCCGTTTTGAGCAGCGGGTGTGTTTTGCCAGACAGAACTGTTATCAAGTGTCTCTAGCCCCTGTTCATTCTCCTCGGCCAACAGGAATACATGGTCTGCTTTTAATTCGGAAAGCTTTTCAAGGGAAATCGGATTCCACTGCGGCTGGGCTTCACCGAGTTCGTTAACTAATTCAGGCTGATTAACACCAAGTTGGGAATAGAGCACTTCTGCACTGTGCCGATTATGTTCAAACAGATAGAATTGATCACCTTGTGCCCAGATCAGTGCAACAGTTTCTTCTCCGATTGTATTGCTCAGTATTTCTTTTGCATCTGCAACTTTTTCGTCATATTGATTCAGTACTTCTTCAGCTTTGGCTTCCTTGCCAAGCATTTCACCAAATGTTTCGATCTGCTCGCGCCAGCTATTTGTCGTTTCCTCAGTCATGACATAGGTTGTGGCGATTTTTTGATAGTCTTCGTACGAGCCTTCATAACTGTCCATCGCATTTTCCAGAATGATTAAATCCGGCTCATGGTTCAGGACCTGTTCCAGTGGAAGGTTCCATTCAATTTTTGGGACATCCTGCAGCTCATCAGTAAGGTAATCCTGTACCGTTTCACCGATTGCCCATTTCGCTGCTGGTGTAACGTCTAAAGCAAGCAGTGCATCTTCATGGTAGGGTGCAATGATACGCTCGACATCAGCGGGGATGGTAACTTCACCCATTTCACTGTCCAGTGTCACGTCGGATGACTGACTATTGATCTGTTCACCGGAAGACGATTCTTCATCCGAATCATTGCCGCCGCATGAGGTTATTAAAAGTATTAAAGCGATTAAGAGAGCAATGACCAGGCTGTAAGATCTGTTCAGCTTACGCATATGTAAAACTCCTTTATGTTAAAATGACGTTCCTGACGGTAATGATAATCATTTTCAATTATGCTGTCAATTTATGATTGCAGTCTACGCTATAAAACAATTATAATTTAATATGGATCAATTGGTTTTGACAGGAGTATATTATGCTATCGATTATTCAGCAATCCAAACTATTGAAAATAGCCATCATTATATTAGTGATATGTGCATTGGCTGTTTCAATAGGTGTTTCGGTTGCCTTTGGGGCAGTTGATATTAATCTGTCAACGGTTTGGCAGGCAGTTGTTCATTTCAATGAAAATCTTACATCCCATCAAGTCATTCAGGAGTTGCGGCTGCCCAGGGCAACGGCTGCGGCGATGGTTGGCGGCTTTTTGGCCGTATCTGGTGCGATTATGCAGGGGATGACGCGCAACCCGCTGGCATCGCCGTCCATTATGGGGGTTACACAAGGTGCAGCATTTGCCCTTGTTATCACAATGGCTTTTTTCCCGGCGGCATCCAGTCTTACTATGACGTTCGCTTCATTTGCCGGTGCCGGTATGGCTGTTGTACTGGTTTTTATGGTTGGTTCATTTTCGAAAAGCGGCCTGACACCGGTTAAACTTGCGCTCGCCGGTGTTGCAATTGGTACCTTATTGACGTCGGTTTCATCGGTTATTGCACTCTATTTTCAGCTGGAAAAGCAGCTGGGTTTCTGGCAGGCCGGCGGACTAGCAGGTGTCGACTGGACGTCAAATAAAGTTCTCCTCATTTCCGGTGCTGCCGGGATGGTCATCGCATTCATGATTTCCAAATCCATTACCGTCCTTAATTTAGGTGAGGATGTGGCAGCAGGGCTTGGGCAAAATAACGCCCTATTAAAAGCTTTTAGTATTCTGGCAGTCCTCATATTGACCGGAGCGGCTGTATCAGTAGGGGGTGCCATTGGTTTCCTTGGCCTTATTATTCCGCATATTACACGATTTATAATGGGGACGGATTACCGCTGGATTATTCCTGTATCCGCATTGTTCGGTGCACTGTTGCTCGTATTGTCCGATATCGTTTCAAGGCTGGTCAACGCACCGTTTGAAACCCCGGTAGGCGCTATTACATCGCTGATTGGCGTCCCGTTCTTTTTTTATCTTGCACGTGGCGGGGGTGGTCAATCATGAATCAGATGCAAAAACATCGGACAGGAAGATTTGTATCTGTCACCGTATTGCTGATCGTGCTGATTGTGGTCATGTTTTTCATAACATTGGCTTCAGGTGTTGTGTCCATATCGCCTTTGGAGGTGATCCAGACACTCATTGGACAGGGGACCGGCAGACAGGAACTTGTATTGTTGGATTTTCGGCTGCCGCGTATCGCGCTGGCATTGCTTGTAGGTGCCGGACTTGCGGTTTCCGGCGCTATCCTGCAGGGCGTGACCCAAAATGAGCTGGCAGAGCCGGGTATTTTAGGCATTAATACCGGAGCCGGATTTGCTGTTGTATTGTTTATATTCTTTATCCAGGATTCACTGGGCAATTTTTCCGTTTTTGTGATGCCTTTATTTGCGTTACTCGGAGCCTTATTGGCAGCATTTCTTGTCTATACCCTGGCATGGAAAAACGGGGTCAATCCAATACGGCTCGTTCTTGTGGGAATTGGTGTCAATGCTGGCTTTAGTGCGGCATTGATTACCCTCCAGCTGAAAATGAACCCACAGGATTTCCGGCAGGCAACAGTTTGGCTGTCCGGTGATATTTGGAGTGCCAGCTGGCCCTTTGTCCTATCGCTATTGCCATGGATACTGATACTCATTCCCATTGCGCTTGTAAAAGCAAATGCACTTAACGTATTAAATCTCGGTGACGATATAGCAGCAGGACTTGGTTCAAAAGTTGAAGGTAACCGTCTTCTGCTATTACTGATCGCTGTTGCGCTGGCCGGGGCGAGTGTTGCGGCTGGTGGTGCCATCGCGTTTCTAGGACTTGTTGTACCGCATTTGGCACGAAAGATTATCGGCCCGATGCACCAATATACCATTCCAATATCAGCGCTGATTGGTGCGCTGCTTTTGATGGTAGCTGATATGATCGGAAAAAATGTATTGGCACCAATGGAAATACCGGTTGGGGTCGTTGTTTCCATTCTCAGTGCGCCGTATTTTATCTATCTGCTGATCAAAGCCAATTAAGCTGAAAGTGGGTTTCCCAGGACTTCAGTGTTTTCCTGTCACGGGAAGCACAACCTGCACTGGTGGTTCGTGACGTACGAACCTTCTTTCATATCTATAATCGAAAGAAATCACAAAAAGGGGGCGTGATTTTTTAAAAAATTCATGCCCCCTTTTTGCCTGCTGCCTTCGATTATAGGAGTGAGAAGGGGTAACAGATAAGAAGATTATTGTAAGTTAAGACCAAATTTGATTAAACTTGGTTATAAAAGGATTCCGGGAGATTATGAAGGATTTTCGACAAATAGGCCTTTACCATTGACTGCAGATGTATGTCGTTAATAATAGAGGAGAATGATATTTTGGATGAAGGAGCGCACATATGAAACGCTTATTATTGATCATACTTATTCTGTCGCTTTTTTCCGGTTTGTCACAATCGGTTTCGGCAGCTGAACAGGAAGCGGCACTGACTGGTGAGATTGTTTACGATATATTGGTTGACCGCTTCAATAATGGTGATACCTCACAAGATGAACAGATAAACCTCGATGATCCGTATGCTTACCACGGGGGCGACTTGCAGGGGATCATCGACCAGCTTGATCATTTAAAGGAATTGGGATATACGACCCTGGTTTTATCACCGATTATGGAAAATGCGCCGAGCGGTTATCACGGCTACTGGATTGAAGATTTCTATCAGGTGGACGAGCAATTTGGCACGATGGATGATCTGAAGGAACTTGTGGAAGAAGCCCACCAGCGTGATATGAAAATTGTATTGGAATTTGTGACGAACTATGTTTCCACGACCCACCCCATGACAGACGATCCGGATAAACGTGGCTGGATAAGCGAACATGATGCTGAACAGACGTATGAGTGGCAGGAAGAAACAGTCATGCTGGATCAGACAAATACAGAAGTACAGCGATTTATACAAGACGTGGCTGATTACTGGATCGATGAAGCCGGTATAGACGGCTATCAATTTCACGCAGCCGATCAGGCCAACAAGAAATTTTTAGATGAATTGACAGCACATATCCGCAATCAAAACCCGGATTTTTATTTGCTGGGCAATATTTTGGATAATGAATCATATACCGGCGATCTGACTGACAATACAGCTATACAAGCAGTTGAAAATCATGCATTGTATGAGTCAATGACTGATGTGTTTGCGAATGCCGGCACACCGCTGACACACATTCATGAAGCGTGGAAGAGCAGTGGTGAACAGGAAGGGATGAACTATCTGGATAATCCATATACGAAACGATTCACTCAAAAATTTCTGGAGAATGGGCGGGATAAATTAACAGCATGGAAATTGGCATTAACCTATTTATATACGGCTCCCGGCACACCGATGATTTATCAGGGGTCAGAAATTCCGATGAGCGGTGCCGGTTTTCCTGCTAATCAGAAATTAGTAGAGTGGAATATTTCGGATGAAGATTTACAGAAATTCATTAACCGGATTGCAGCACTCCGATCCCAATTCCCGGCATTGCAGTATGGCGATTATAAATTGGTTGATTCCAGTGGTGCGATGAGTTTATTTAAGCGGTCCTATGAAGGCGAATCTGTGTACATTGCCATTAATAATGATACGGAATCACAAGCTGTCTCAATCGATGGCATTGAATCCGGGAAACGGCTGAATGGCTTACTCGGTGATAATCTGGTAAAAGAAAATGAAAATGGAAAATTCCAGATTGGTCTGCCGCGCGAGACGGCTGAAGTTTATGTTATTGAAGAAGATACCGGTCTGAATTGGGCAATGATTATTCCGATTGTAATTGTTTTTATCCTTTTTGTCGCAGGTGTTATTTATTTATCCAGAAAGCAAAAAAAGCGGGAAGCTGATGCGTAATGCACAGCTTTCCGTTTTTTATACGTATTCATGGGCTGAAATAGCGCCTTGCCGATACAAGTAATGATAAATTTTCCGATAGTCGTTTATGTCTATTTCACCAGTGATGTATTTTTGCTGATAAAAATCCAACAGGGCATTAATCGATTCCGGTGGCTGGTTCCGCTCCATTTCAAAAATCGTGATCAGCTCAAAAATACTCACCTGAACCCTCCTTCTTATTTCCGGCTTAAGGTTGTCTAAGAGCACTTACCGGAAATATATGTTGGAGGTAATCGAATCATGATAGCTGATTATGATTTTTCCCCCGATGAAGGCCATAACATAAAAATCCAATCATCACAGTTCCTTCCTGTAAATCCAGTACTTATTATCAATGGAAAAAATATACTGGTTTTCCAGTATAGTATGAATCATTACAGGTAATATTAGGTAACAAGGAGAGTGATCAAATGGCAGGACCTGCACTCAGAAAGACCGAAAGTCATGCATCCATCCATGAAGCAGCATTACAGGAGGCCAGGGAGCTGACAAATATATTAGGGAATCTGTTAAAAGGGAGGGAAACAGATAACGCTTTAGAAACCGCTTACATTATTGTGGAACATTGGGAAACGCGTACACTTGCCCACGCCGATGCAGAGGAACGAAGCCTATATAAAGAAATCGCTGAAACATCTCCGGAATTAAAGGATAACGTTGTTGCATTAACAAGGGATCATAATTTGATGCGAAACATTGTAAACGACATTAAAGAAATGTTGGAGCGTCATGGTGTCGGATACGATGTATTACAACGATTTCAGGCTTTGATACTGGTGGATGAGCTGCACAATCTGGAAGAAGAAAAGATTTTACCGGAACACTAGCAAAGACTGGAGGTGATCGGGTGGAAATAAATACGACAACAGCACAGAAGAGAAGACGATTATTAAGGATCATGTATCCTAATGTTTACAATTATTTGATCGATAAGTTGAAGGAGAACAATATCCATTCGTTTGATGTGCAAATGACCGCCAGAAAAATTGATTCCTCTGTGGAAATATACGTCTGTTTTGGTGAGCGATTTACATGGGAAGTGACGCGTACAGTTTCAGAAAAATCGCTAAGTGAACCCGATAATACATTTAAAGAATTTTGCGAAGAAATCAAGGAAAAATGTAAAGAAACACTTGTAGCAGATTATTTTAAAATGGTCAAACCATAGAAGTACATGTTCCAAAAGGATAAAAAGGCTCGGTTGGCAAAGTTCGCAGCCTCTTGTGGGGCAGGCAATTCAACATGTCATTTACCGGACTTTTTGAACTGCTTTTAGAAAGCGAGGGAATTGAATGTTTCAGTACCAACGGGAAGCCGCGATTGAAGAGGACCGTGAAGATTTAATCGGACTTTTAAAAATGCGGTTCGAATCGCTTGAGCCTGAAGTCATTGAAGCGATTTATCAATTAGATGATTTTGAAACGATTGAACGATTAATTTTAGTCGGGGCAAATGCACCGGATTTCAAGACATTTCTGGAAGAACTGGAAGAAGGGAAAGGCACGTTCAAAATCGTCGGCGAACGTTTTAATCCGCTCGAGAATATGCCGGAAAATGGTGATGCAGATGGAAGACAGTAAAAATAAATTATTTCAGCATTTAAAATTTCTGAAACCTGGAAAACGTATCAATGATGGCTGGACGGAAGAAAGTCCAAGACAGCGGCACTGGGAGCAAGTGTACAGGAATAGATGGGCGCATGATAAAGTTGTCCGGTCGACACATGGTGTGAACTGTACCGGCTCATGCAGCTGGAAAATATATGTCAAAGACGGGATTATCACCTCGGAAACACAGCAGACGGATTATCCGACAAACGGTGCCGATTTTCCGGAATATGAACCAAGGGGCTGTCCAAGAGGTGCCAGTTTTTCCTGGTACACATACAGCCCTGTTCGTGTGAAATATCCGTATGTTCGCAGTGATCTTTACCGCCTTTGGAAAGAAGAACGTGATGCCGGTCATGATCCTGTTACGTCCTGGAAAAATATTACGACTGATTCTGAAAAACGAAAGCAGTATGTAAAGGCGCGCGGGAAAGGCGGATTTGTCCGGGCAGACTGGCGGGACGTCTGTGTCATGATTGCCAGTTCATTGATACATACGATTAAAAAATATGGCCCGGATCGTATCACGGGATTCAGCCCAATTCCGGCCATGTCAATGGTCAGCTATTCAGGCGGGACAAGACTCCTTTCGTTACTCGGAGGCAACATTCTCAGTTTTTACGACTGGTATGCTGATCTTCCGCCGGCATCGCCGCAAGTGTGGGGAGAGCAGACTGACGTTCCGGAAAGCGCGGACTGGTACAATACAAAATACTTTATCATCTGGGGCACCAATTTGCCGCAAACACGAACACCTGATGCCCATTTTATGGTCGAATCCCGTTATAACGGGACAAAAGTTGTCGGTGTCAGCCCGGATTACGCCGATTATGAGAAATTTGCCGATATTTGGCTGCCGGCCAGAGCGGGAACAGATGCCGCGCTGGCGATGGCGATGACACATGTGATTTTAAAAGAGTTTTATGTTGATGATCCGACACCATATTTTATGAATTATGCCAAGAAATTTACCGACCTGCCGTTTCTGATTACGATTGATCAAAAAGACAATGAATATCGGTCAGGAAGGTTTTTGCATGCAGACGACTTCAAATCCCATGAAAAGCTCGGTGAATGGAAAACCGTCGTCTGGGATCTCAATACAAATAACACAGCGGTTCCAAACGGGACACAGGGACACCGTTGGGATGGCAGCAGCAAATGGAATCTGGACTTGGAAAACGATGATGGTTCTGTCATTAACCCTGAACTTAGTTTCCTGCAGATGGCTGATGAAACGATTCAAGTTGAATTCCCTTATTTTGCCAAAGAACATGGTGATATTGTCCGCCGCGGCGTGCCTGTCAAACATATACAGGACAAAGACGGCAATATGCTCCGTGTTACAACGGTTTACGATTTAATGATGGCCCATACCGGCATCAGCCGCGGTCTGCCGGGGGATTATCCGACTGACTACCATGATCCGAAGCCATACACACCGGCATGGCAGGAAAGTATTACCGGTGTGAATAAGCAGCATGTGATCCAGGTGGCACGGGAATTTGCCGATAATGCCAATCGGACAAAGGGAAAATCCATGATTGCGATGGGTGGCGGTACGAATCACTGGTATCACAGTGATCAAATTTACCGTTCGATTTTGAACCTGGTAATGCTTACTGGTTCGCAAGGGGTGAATGGCGGCGGCTGGGCGCATTATGTCGGACAGGAAAAAGTCCGTCCAGTTGAAGGCTGGCAGACGGTTGCATTTGCCAAAGACTGGGGCATCCCGCCACGGCAGCAAAATGGTACCTCTTTCTTTTATTTTGCCACCGATCAATATCGGTATGAGGAACGGGATGTCATGAAAGATACAGCGTGGGGCGGTAAATATAATGACATGCATCCGGCTGATATCAATGCGTTGGCAGCACGGCTGGGCTGGCTGCCGTCCTATCCCCAGTTCTCCCAGAATTCGATTGACCTTGTCAAAGAAGCACGAGAAAAAGGAGCTGAAACCGAGCAGGACATCATTGATAACATCGTCAAAAAGCTGAAAAACGGTGAAGCAGATTGGTCGATGGAAAATCCGGATGATCCACGCAACTTCCCGAGAGTGTTTTTCAATTGGCGTTCGAATTTGCTCGGTGACAGTGGAAAAGGACACGAATATTTTGTGAAGCATTTGATCGGTGGGGATGACCAGGTCATGGCTGCGTCCGAATCGTCATGGCGGCCAGAAACAGTTAATGTCAATGATGATGCGGCAGAAGGCAAGACTGATTTATTTGTCAGCATTGATTTCCGGATGACCAGTTCCGGCCTCTTTTCGGATATTGTGCTGCCGGCTGCAACCTGGTATGAAAAATATGATATTAGTACAACAGATCTGCATCCGTTCATCCATCCGTTTAATGCAGCAATCTCACCACCATGGGAATCCAAAAGTGATTGGGATACTTTTCGTGAAATCAGTAAAGTTTTTTCGGAACTGGCCGAAGAATATCTGCCGGGTGAAACGGAAGAAATACAGACGTCACCATTGGGTCATGACACGACTGATGAGATTGCCCAGCCAAGCGGTAAAATTTTGGATTGGCGTAAAGGTGAAGTTGAAGCCATTCCGGGTAAAACGATGCCTAATTTCTTTGTCGTTAAGCGGGATTACCCGAATGTCTATCAAAAAATGATAACGATCGGCCCTGACTTGAAAAAGGGCTACGGCATGAAAGGGGTTACGTTGCCCGGTGATAAAGTGTATGACGAGTTAAAACACCGGTTGGGCGTCTCAAAACGGGAAGGAATCGGTAAAGGTAATCCGGATCTTTATTCGGACATTAAGGCCGCAGAAGCTATTCTGCTCATGTCCGGTGCGACAAATGGAAGACGTGCGGTGGAAGGATGGGAATCACTCGAGAAAAAGACAGGTCAAAACTTATCCGAAATTGCCAAAGGACACGAGGAAAATGCTTATACGATGGCTGATATCACAGCCCAGCCGCGGCAGACGATTTCAACACCGGTTTGGAGCGGACTGGAAAAGGATGGGCGCAGGTATTCGCCGTTTACCGTCAATACGGAATACAACATCCCATGGCGGACATTGACCGGCAGGCAAAGCTTTTACCTTGACCATGAAATGATGCTCGATTTCGGGGAAGGACTGCCGACATATCTTCCGCCGGTCAACAAAGGACCATATGTGAAAGGTGAAAAAGAGCCGAACCATCAGGAAAAATCAATTACTGTCCGCTACCTGACCCCGCATCAAAAATGGGGAATTCACACGATGTTTACTGAAAGCTCACCAATGGTACAGCTGTTCCGAGGCTGGCAGGTTGTCTGGATGCATGAAAAAGACGGGGCATCAATCGGGCTTAAGGATAACGACTGGATTGAAGTTTATAACCGGAATGGTGCGATCTCCGCAAGAGTCGTGCTGACATACCGGATGCCAAGAGGAACGGCGTATATGTATCATGCCCAGGACCGGACAATGGGGGTTCCGGGAACGACTGTTACGAAAAAACGTGGCGGAACCCATAACAGTGTGACCCGGATTACGACAAAACCAACCCACATGATCGGTGGTTATTCACAGCTCAGCTATGGGTTTAACTATTACGGTCCAACCGGAAGCCAGCGCGACACAATCGCGATTATCAAACCAATGAAGGAGGTCAATTGGCTTGAGAGTTAAAGCACAGGTAGCGATGGTTATGCACTTGGACAAATGTATTGGCTGTCACACATGTTCGGTTACATGCAAAACAACATGGACCAATCGTCCGGGAACGGAATACATGTGGTTTAATAATGTCGAAACAAGACCAGGTGTCGGTTATCCGCAGGAATGGGAAAATCAGGATTATTACAAAGGCGGATGGGAATTAAAAAATGGGAAGCTCCGGTTACGGGCAGGTGGTCCGGTAACCAAGCTGATGAACATTTTTTATAATCCCAATATGGGGACAATGGATGATTATTACGAACCGTGGACCTATGATTACGAAAATCTGATTAAAAGCCCGAAATCTGAGAATCTGCCGGTAGCACGGCCAAAATCACTGATTACCGGTAATTATATGGATAAACCGGAATGGGGTTCCAACTGGGATGATGATCTCGCTGGCGGAAGTGAAGTTGTCGAGCGTGATCCGACTGTCAAAAAACTGCAGGATCACATTGCGACCGAATATGAAAAAACATTCATGATGTATTTGCCGCGGATTTGTGAACACTGCTTGAACCCATCTTGTGTGGCATCTTGTCCATCCGGTGCATTATACAAACGGGATGAAGACGGGATTGTCCTGGTTGACCAGGAAGAATGCCGCGGCTGGCGTTTCTGTATGAATGGCTGCCCATATAACAAAGTTTACTATAACTGGAATACACATAAGGCCGAGAAATGTAATTTTTGCTATCCAAGAACGGAAGCCGGCCTGCCAACGATTTGCTCGGAAACGTGTGTCGGCAAGATCCGTTACATTGGTGTCGTGTTGTACGATGCCGACAAAGTGAAAGAAGCAGCGTCTGTTGAAGACCCGCAGGATTTATACGAAGCACAGCTTGATTGCTTTCTTGACCCTTTTGATCCAGAGGTCATGAAAGAGGCGAAGGCATCCGGCATCAATGATGAGTGGATTAAGAGTGCACAGGAATCGCCGATTTATAAAATGGCGATGAAATGGAAAATTGCACTTCCGCTTCATCCGGAATACCGCACTTTGCCGATGGTTTGGTACGTTCCGCCGCTCAGCCCGATTATGAACCATATAACAAATGAAGAGGAGCTGAATACAGACGGCTATATTCCTGCCGTCGATCAAATGCGGATTCCGGTTGAATATCTGGCTTCCTTGCTATCGGCAGGTGATGTAGGTGTTATCCGGAAAGTGCTGCTGAAATTGACGGCCATGCGTGTCCATATGCGTTCCGTTAATGTCGGCGGCGTTGATGATCTGAAAAAGAGCAAACTGTTGGAAGAAGCCGGTGTCGACATTGAGACGATTGAAGAAATGGTTCGGCTGTTGGGTGTGGCAAAGTATGATGAACGGTATGTCATCCCAACCGGTCGCAGGGAAATGGACGATGATCTGCATTACAGACAAGGCGCATGCAGTCTTGAAGATCTTGCACCGCCTGAAGGCATGGTAACGTATCCGTTCGGGAAGGGGGATTAAATGAAATCCTGGCAATGTGAGATATTGATGGTTGCATCACGGCTGCTCGGTTATCCGACCGGCCGTGATGAAAAAGATGTTATGGATTGTGTGGAAGAAATGGACGTGCGGGAGACCGTCAAAAAAGAAATACGGCATGTGGCAGATTCAGTCTACCGTATCCCATTGCATGATTTGCAGGAAGACTATGTGTCGACGTTTGATTTGAAAGAAAAGTTGGGACTTTATCTTTCAGCACATGAATTTGGTGACAGTCCAAAAAGGGGGGCAGCATTGATTAAACTGCAAAAAGCCGTGAATCAGGCAGGCTATGAACGTGTTGATGATGAATTGGCCGACTATATCCCGATGCTGTATGAGCTGCTTGCACTTACAGGTGATAAGGTGGACCACACGCGTTTAGTGAAGCGGCTGGCGGCTGTCACCCAGCGTATTTTAAACCATTTACCAGAAAAGAATCCATACTACCCCATTTTTTCGGTTCTCATGAAATATATTTTCGAACGTCCAACAAAAGAAGAACTGGAAAAGTTGGAAGCACAACGGGAAAAAGCAGACCTTGAAGAACTGCCATATCCGATCATGTATAATTAAAAAGCACTAACGCGTTTTTCCAGAGTACAGAGGTAAAGGTCGGATTGGTAGAAATCGACGAATTAGCCGATTTCGTTTAGACTTAATTGACCTTAAGAAGCAACAAGGAGTTGAACAGATGGGAGCCATATTTTGGTGGGTTATTTTTCCGTATATTACTTTGGCTATCATGATTTTTGGAAGTATTTACCGCTTTGCATACCGTCAGATGACCTGGGTCGCGCCGTCAACTGAGTTTTTTGAGAAAAAGAAATGGCTGCGGATCGGGTCGCCATTGTTCCATTACGGGCTTTTGTTTGCATTTTTTGGTCATCTGATGATGCTGATCCCAATTGAATTTTATCGTGCGATTGGCGTGACAGACCATCTGTATCATCAGTTTGCAATTTACGCGGGGGGCCTTGCCGGATTGATGGTTGTAGCTGGAGCGGTGGTGTTGCTGATCCGTAAAATGGTGATTGATCGTGTGCGGGTGCATGCGACGTTTGCAGATTTTTTCAGCGTCATCAGTTTGATCATCGTTGCCGGGCTTGGGGTTTATATGACACTGATCTACAATACAACGGTTGTTGCCTATGAGTACCGTGAAACGATTGGGCCCTGGATAAGGAGTTTATTTGTTTTCCGGCCGCAATATGAGCTGATGGGCGGTGTGCCGTTTGTGTTCCAGCTGCATGTGATTACGGCGTTTGCACTATTCGCGTCCATTCCGTTCACACGGCTTGTTCATCTTTATAGTGCACCGGTTCATTACTTAAATCGGCCGTACCAGCAGTACCGGTCACGATCAGCATACAAACGAAAAGGGATTTAATGTTTACAGAAAAGGGTATCCGAATGGGAGAGGATACCCTTTTCATATGTTCACTGTTACCTTTATACTGGCTGCCCTGTGGTTACTTATATGCTTGGTTCAAAAAGAAAATCGCAAGTGTGCCCGGGCCTGCATGTGCCCCGATTGTGGCGCCGATCATGTCAATCAGTATGTCATTCGGGTTAAATTTTTCTTTAATCAGGTCGGCTGCTTTTTGTGCTGCGTCCAGATTATCTCCATGGCTGATGCCGATCGTTTGGTTGGTAAAGTTGGTTCCGCGCTCTTCCATAATGGCAAGCATACGATTGAGCAGTTTTTTGGAGCCGCGGATTTTTTCAAGCGGGACCAGTTTGCCATCGTCTACATGCAGAAGCGGCTTGATTTTAAGAAATGATCCGACAAATGCAGCTGTTTTGCTGACGCGTCCGCCGCGGTATAAGTATTCCAAGTCGTCAACCGTAAAAATATGCTCCATATGCCTGGCATGGTATGCAGCTGTTTCAATAATTTCTTCACTGCTTGCGCCGTCTTTGGCAAGTTGGGCGGCACGAAGAATGACAAGGCCGTACCCGATCGATGCGCATTTTGTATCAACCACATGGAGTTCAGCTTCCGGATAGGTTTCCTTGACTTCCTGTTCCATCATTTTAGCGGTTTGGTATGTACCTGATAGCTCTGATGAGAAGGCAAGATATACTAATGGTTGATTTGCTTCGGCATACGATGTAAAAATCGTTTTAAAGGTTTGTGGTGATATTTGGGATGTCTTTGGACTTTTTCCCTCCCGCATGGCATCATAGACAGCTTTTGGTGTAATATCAATCCCATCTTTATATTCCTGATCATCAAGATGGACGGTTAATGGTACCATTTCAATGTCGTATGATTTATAATGAGTTTCGGACAAATCACATGCAGAATCGGCCAGAATTTTAATCGTCATCATTTCACCTTCATTCACTTGAATCTTATTTACTTAAGTTTAAAACGATATGGAAGAATAGTCAAAACGTAATGATAAAAAATAACCGTGAGTGCCGGAAATGGAGGGGTCTTGTGTTTTTAGTCGAAGCAAAAAGAATTGTTATTGTCATCTTTGGTGCTGTATTGAATGCTTTGTCGCTTAACTTTTTCCTGATTTCAGCAAATGTCTATGCGAGCGGATTTACGGGCGCGGCACAGCTCATTTCCAGTATTTTTAAAGACTTTCTGGGAATTGGTCTGACAACCGGTATTATTTTATTTGTACTGAATATTCCGGTCATCATATTAGGTTGGTATAAGGTTGGCAAAGGATTTACCATTTACAGCGTTGTTTCAGTCATATTCACGACATTTTTTCTTGAAGTTATCCCGATTGTAGAGCTTTCTGAAGATATTATTTTAAATGCGGTATTCGGGGGCGTACTGGGTGGTGCAGGTGTCGGACTCACATTGCGTCATGGTGCATCCACCGGTGGGATGGATATTGTGGCAATGGTATTATCCCGCATGAAAGACAGGCCGATTGGTGTCTATTTTTTGACGTTGAATGCAATCATTATTGCTATGGCCGGTCTTCTATATGAACCGGAAAACGCATTATATACGTTATTGACATTGTATGTCACGACCCGTGTGATTGACACCCTTCATACACGTCATGCAAAAGTGACGGCCATGATCATTACTCATAAGCCGGAAGAACTGCAAAAGGCAATTCATGATACAATGGTTCGCGGAATCACCATTCTTCCTGCTAAAGGGGCGTATACACGGGATGATAAAAGTATGATGTATCTTGTGGTTACCCGCTATGAGCTTTATGATCTTGAGCGAATCATTGCTGAAGTGGATCCGAATGCATTCACCAATATTGTACAGACAACAGGTGTGTTCGGTTCGTTCAGACGAGATTAAACTTAGACGGATAGGGGTCATTCAGATGAAGAAAATAATAGTTCTGCTGGCTGCCGCGGCAATATTGGCCGCGTGCGGCGATAACGAAAATCAGACTGCTGAGCAAAGTGAGGAAACAGCCGACAGTCCCGCTATATCATTTCAGCAGCTGGATGTGACGGGTGAGGGCAGTACGATACACATAACAGGCCAGGCCAAAACCGAAGCTGACCGGGTGTATTACAGGTTTGAACAAGGGGATGATACCCTGGTTGAAGAAACCCCCATTGAGCTGGGAAAAAATGCACAGGAATGGTCGGATTTTGAATTGGACGTGCAGATTACTGAAGCGATAAAAGAATCTGAAGAAGTACCGCTTGTGATTTTATATGGAAAAAATGAAAATGGCGAAAACGTCAATGAAAATCATGTTCCAATTGATTTAGGGATGCTTGACAATAAATGACACTTCATTTTCAGTGGCGATGAATCTTCTCCTTACAAATAAAAATGGCTAAGCGTGCTGCTGCAATACCATTACCTGCATCGTGCAGGCCCAACAGAATGGGGCAATAAAAAAGACAGCAACCAGAGAATTGCTGTCTTTTCAGCTATGTATGGCATCAGTACCCGTATTTTTCCATGACATCAATGACTTTGGGCTGCAACTCATCCCATTCAACGTCAAAGGCTTTATTGACGGTAATGAAATTTTGATAACCGAACACGTTATCAACGCCGTTCACTTCCATCAGGTCATTTAAAATGTCATATTCGCTTGTGTCGCCGGGCATGACGGATATACTGCTGTCACCTTCAAAAATCAGTTTATCGGTGGTGAATTTCAATGCATTTGGATTCGGTGTCGTCTCAGCTCTTACTCCCATTATGTTTCCCTCCATCATTATCCATACTTGTCCCTATTCTACCAAAAAATGAACAAAAGGGAAACACCCTTATCCGGCCTTCCGGATAAGGGTGATCATGCATGTTAGAATCCACATTTCATCATTTGTTAATGAATGGTGGATCGTTAACATACGATGATTTTTGCATGGAGGTTATTGCAATTGATTTTGTTGTCTTAACTGCTGCTCAAGCTGCTGAAGTTGCTGCTGTTCTTCAGCAGATGCCTGGTTTTTGGCAGCTTGAATCGCATTCTGAGCAGCCTGCTGTTCCTGCTGGTTGGCATTACCTTGAGCATTCGTTAATTGGTTGACGGCATTTCTGGCGCGTTGCATCAAGTTATTGTTCTGTTGCTGTGCCATGTTAAACCCCTCCTAATGTGTGGCTGTCAGTGTCGTCTTGATTGCGCTTCACTTCTGAGAAACGCGATCTGTACGGAAACACCTCGTCATGTTTTTTGACGGCATCAGCACTATGCTGGCTGAATCGTCTTGACTTGCTTTGTTTTCCCATCGGCAATTCCTCCCTCGGAATACCTTGTTCAAACGGCAAGCGTCCCGTATGCTGGCAGTCATCGAAACAAACTAAGAAGTGAACGCTATTTGCGTTCACTCCTAGTTTGGCCCGCGATGTGCCGAATATGAAAGGAAATTTTTGCAGGCTGCCATGTTGCCATCCATACAATCGTTTTAAACACTTACTTTAAATGATTTCGGACTGAAGTTTTAAATAATTATCAAGGAATATGCTAATCCCGTCTTTTTCGTTTGTTTCTGTTACATGTTTAGCCACTGATTTGAGCTCATCGATTGCATTGCCCATCGCAACACCGACACCAGCATAATCAATCATTTCCAGGTCGTTGTCCTCATCTCCAAATGCAATAATTCGCTCATCCGGGATATGATAATAATGTGCAATTTTTTTCAGGCCAACAGCTTTGTTCAGCCCTTTTTTGACAATCTCAATCATATTCCACGGTGCACCCCATTTACGATGCTCAATCAGCTCAGCATGGTAATCGTCCAAGTGTCGTCTTAACGTGTCAATGTTGTCTTCTTTCGGGTGGATCAGCAGTGAGGTTGGGTCTGTCTGCAGCTTGTTTTTAAGACTTCCGATTGTAAAAGGTGAATCCTGCCGTGTTGCCTGAAAAATGTCCATGATCTGTTCATCGTATTGATCCAAGTAAACACTGTCCATCACTTCGGCCAGAATGTTATGAACGTCCAGGTCATAACATGCATCCACAATCCGGTGCGCAGTTCTGACCGGCATTGGGTTATGCAGCACATCCCATTTATCATCTGTCGGATGATGAATTAAGGCGCCATTGAAATTAACCATCGGTGTATCGAGTCCAAGTGCTTGGTAATAATCGATACTGGCACGGTGCGGTCTGCCGGTTGCAATGACCACAATATGGCCCTCACCGATCGCCTTCTTTAGTGTCTGTTTGTTGCGCATGCTGATCTGTTTGTCATCGGTCAATAATGTTCCATCCAGGTCCACTGCGATTAGATGTTTTTCGTTCATATCTTTTCACCTCGTATTCTCTATAGTTTATAAGTGATGGTACAATATGTAAAGCGAAACTTCATTCTGCGGGCGCTTTTCCCCGCAATTAAGGAACAAAGGCTAAAAGCGCCACTTCCTGTGGCAACGCCTTTGTGACCTGCATCGTGCAGGCCCGAGCAGAATCGGGCATTTACGGACACTAATCTCCGTACTTTGGGTGATGAGTGTCCGTTGCATTTGGAGTAAAGGATTCATTTGCAATTTACAAAAACACCATATTATGATAATGATTAGAAACTAATTGACAAGAAGGGAAACTCGTCTATGATAAAAGTATCGCACCATACGCTTGCATCCATACCATGTCTTGTTGTTACCGACCATCAAAAAGAAAATGATGCATTGCCAACACTTACTTATTTCCATGGCTTTACGAGTGCCAAAGAACATAATTTGCCGCTCGCTTATTTAATGGCTGAGGAAGGTTTTCGGGTCATTCTTCCGGACAGCATGTATCACGGTGAGCGCGAAAAAGAAATATCCAGTCTCAAAAGGCAAATATCATTTTGGGATATCGTCATGCAAAATGTGAAGGAATTAAAGGATATCAGGAACGAATTGAACGCAAAAAGGCTTATAGCGGACGGCCGCTTTGGCATCGCCGGTACAAGTATGGGCGGCATTACAACCGCTGCAGCATTGACACAATATCCATGGATCAGAACGGCAGGTGTCTTAATGGGGTCACCTAAAATTACGACATATGCCAAAACATTGGTGGACAGTTTCAGGAAAATGGGTGATCTGCCTGTAACCGATGAAACAATTGAGCACCTGTACGTTCAGCTTGAACATTATGATTTATCCAAACAAATCAACAAGCTTAATGATCGTCCGGTTTTGTTCTGGCATGGTGAAGATGATGCCGTGGTACCGTTTGATCATTCATATACATTTTATGATGAAGCCAAAAAGTATTACACTGACCAGGGACGGATCCGGTTTATCAAAGAGGCAAATCGGGCTCATAAAGTGAGTAGATTTGCTATATTGGAAACAGTGAAATGGTTTAAAACTTTTTTATAAAGGTCAAAAACAAAAAGGCCTTTCTGAAAACAGGCCTATCGTTTGTTTGTACAATCATTAAATGTGTGATGTAAATCATTTAAAAAAATGGTTTGAATATGTTTAAATAAGACTATGAGTATTGAAGGAGGGATGGTCATGGAAGCAGCTCTCGAAGAAAACATTATGGGGGCACTTGAAAATGTCATCGACCCTGAGCTGGGTATTGACATTGTCAACCTTGGGCTGGTATATGGCGCTGACCTGAATGATGAAGGTGTCTGTACCGTTACCATGACGCTGACAGCAATGGGGTGCCCGCTGGCAGGCCATATTGAACAAGATGTCAAGCGTGCTCTTTCAGATATTCCTGAAGTCGAAGAAGCAGAAGTGAATATCGTCTGGGACCCGCCATGGGGTAAAGATAAAATGTCGCGCTATGCTAAAATCGCACTTGGTATTCCGGATTAAGTTATAAGATAAAGGTTGATTCATCTCATTGAATCGGCCTTTTTTTGTAAGTTCAGAAAGTAAAAAGTTAGTTCAGGATGCATTTCAATATTGAAATCGGCTGATGATGTCTTTCGAGGAACTTCGAAAAGCTGGGGCGGACGCCATTTTTTATCATAATGTCAGGAAAGTCGTGATTGATGAGGTGTTTCATGGAAATTTATCAAATTGCGGGTTATAAAAATTCAGGGAAAACGGCTGTCACGAATCAACTGATCCGGTATTTTTCCGCAGAAGGATTTAAAGTTGGCTCGCTGAAACATCATGGTCACGGTGGGGAACCGGATATGGCAGAAAGGACTGACAGTTATCAGCACTTTGAGTCCGGTTCGGTCGTCAGCGGTGTTCAGGGTGAGAAACTGACACAATTAACATTGCGGATGCCTTTTGGATTGGAAGCATTAATTCAATTGTACGGCAAGTTTTCGCTTGATCTGCTGCTGATTGAAGGTTATAAACAAGCCGATTACCGTAAAATTGTCCTGATTAAAAATGAGGCAGACCTATCGCTATTACAGGAACTTTCGAATATAATAGCAGTAGGAACATGGGATGTGAAGCTAGTGGAAAATCGGAATTATCCGATATTCGATATGAATCATCTGCAGGATAACATATCAGCACTTGCTGATCATATAAGAAGGGATTTTGATGGATAAAAAATTTTGGATAACACAGGAGCCGATTAATCCAAATGACTGTATTGAAAAAGTGGTCCGCAATGAAGCAGGTGCGGTCAATACGTTTATCGGTATTGTAAGAGAATTTACAAAAGGAAAGCGGACACTTTTTCTCGAATATCAGGCATATGTACCAATGGCGGAAAAACAACTGGCCCAAATTGGTGAGGAAATAGAGGAGAAATGGGAAAATGCCGAGACTGCCATCGTACACCGGATTGGCCGACTGGAAATTACCGATATAGCCGTTGTCATTGCTGTGTCGACCCCGCACCGTGCCGACGCGTTTGAAGCAAGCCGCTATGCCATTGAGCGAATTAAAGAAATTGTCCCGATTTGGAAAAAAGAGCATTGGGAAGACGGAACAAAATGGATTGGGGATCAGAAAGAGCAAGTAGCCTATGACAAAAAAATTCCTTCAGAGGAGGAGATGCGTGATGATTGATATTTTATTTTTTGCCGAACTGCAGGAAGCCACCGGCAGTGAGCAGGTCAGTGTTGAGGCAGACGGTTTATCGGTCAATGAACTGAAAACAAAACTGTTGTCATCATACAAGCTGGACAACTTGGATCACGCCATGATCGCAGTCAACGAAGAATATTCCCGTGAAGACACAGTCTTGAAAAGCGGAGACGTCGTTGCGTTTATCCCGCCAGTAAGCGGCGGATGAAAGCCAGCGTAACATGATATCGATTTATTACCGTTAACAGAAACGATATCAGGTTTAACCAACAGGGGAAGAGGACAGGGTATTCCTGTTCTCTTACTGCTGTATGCTTAAGCAAAACCGAGCCTCTCTTTGGCGCGGTCACTCATTTTAGCCGGTGACCATGCCGGTTCCCATACGAGATCGATATCAATATCGCCGACACCTTCAATTTGACTGATACGGCGTTTTACTCCGATTTTAATGCTATCGTGCATTGGACACCCTGGTGTGGTAAGTGTCATGACAATTTTAACGTTATCTTCTGTATCAACGCCTATACCGTAAACAAGACCCAGATCCATGATATTGATACCAAGCTCCGGGTCAATGACCTCAAATAAAGCAGCGCCGACTTTTTTTTCAAGTGACATAAGAACCGCTCCTTTTGAATGTTATTTCGTCAGAACACGAATAATGGATAATGCGTATAATAGCGATGTTACAGCAAGCAGCCCCTGAAAAATGAACACCAGTATATTGATGTAAAGCAGTCCGCTTACGGTCAGTCCGGCTGTACTGATAATAAACAGCGTAAACAGGATCACACTATTTTTTTCATCGATCATTTCTTTTAATGTCGGGACTTTTTCATTGCCGATTTTGTTGGAATATTTATGGGTCCACCATAAAAACGGAACAATTTTATACAAATAGCCGAGAATGCTGAAAATAATCCAGGCCATCACGTATAAAAAGATGAGCCAGCCCCAGACAGACGTTGTCTGAATACCGGATATGCTGAATATAAAGGCAAGTATATGAACACCAAGCCCGTTAAAAATGGCAATAAGTGAGAATGAAAAAGGTTTGTCAAGTTTTTTCTTGATACGTTTATTGAGAATCTCCCTGATATCCAAAACAAAGAAAAAGAATCCTGTCATCAACACAAACCAGCCGATTGTTGCGATCAGTGCAGCATCCAGCCAAAATGAACTGATCAGAATGGCCAGTCCCACTATATAGGTCATAAATGCCGGCTTTGCCCATTTCATGGAATATCCATGGGACAGGCTGAACATTGGTACAAGTTTATAGGAAAAACCGAAGATTAAGAGAGTGAACCACCCGGCTACACCGAGTGTGATATGGGTTGAAAGAATCGTCCCATGACTGCTGATACCCCCGTTTGAAAGATTCCATGCCAGCATAAACCCGGCAGCGATTGTCAGGAAGAAACATGAAATAGCACCGAGGACAAAGCCGGTCATCATGTTCTTTTTTTCCTGTCTGGAAATGGTGATAATCATTTGAACAATGAACATTATAATCCCAATAATGGCTATGATCCCGCCATATAGAGCCTTGTCAGGCGCTACGCCCAGCATGATGGAAAAAGCTGTGACGCCAATCGCGGTTATGATATATTGGATAAAGCCGAATGTCTGATTCCAGATCGGCGCCAGCAAGGCAACCGGTACAAGCTGGTACATGGCACCCATGGCAATCATGATGGCATACCCCAAAAGCAGGAAGTGTGCGCCCATCCAGATATCGGGGATCCGGAACTGTCCCATTGCCAGCACATCGTTATTGGCAAACAGAACAAATTGCGAAATGACAAGTGCTGCCAGGGCGTACAGAATAAACGCCAGTGGCAGCTTGATGTTTGTATTTGATTGCATGTTTCCGCCGGGCAACATATTAATCACCAGATTTCGTTATTGTAATTTTGAAGCTGCCATCTTCCTGTGCTTCTGTTTCATGTGCATACCCACGATCATCCAGTTCTTCATATAAAAACAGCGGACGGCGGTCATTAATGATGGATAAGGATTCACCGCTTTTCAGTTTATCCAGTGCTTTTAATGTGCGCATCATTGGCTGCGGTGGTTCCAGACCGCGATTATCAATCGTCATTCGTCAGCACCTGCTTTCTTGGTATATGTGACTTTCCAATGCTTTTTTTCAATTTTTTCGGTTTCATATGAAAAACCGCGCCGTTTCAATATTTTATGCAATGGGAGGGGGTTGAACGGTGCATGCAGGATAAAAGCTTCACCATCTTTTAAGCTCTTAACCGTCCCCATGATTTTATCGAACGGCTCTTTTTTCATGGCCAGATCTTCGCGTACATCCAGTTCCACAATGTTTTCCTGTCCACTCATAACATCACCTCATCTGTTTGCTTGAATCTACTCTTATGATAATGATTTTCAATTAAAAAAGTAGTGATGTGTATCACATTTTGAATGGCGTAACAATTTTGTCATGGGAGGGAGGTGAAATCTGTGCGTGAATGGCACCGTCTGCAGAACAGCGCTGAAATCAACAGAACGGGAAAAATATGTTCAGAAGAATAAAAGCAACATCCCGGGAACGTGAAAAAATCCCACTAAAAAAGTAACGGGTTCCGTTGCCTATCGCAAAACTCTAATTTACATACTAAATTGGAGGTGAAAATATATATTAAAATGCACCGCAAAATTCGGTGCTTTTTGTTGATAACATAAATAAATTTTCTCACTGATCAGGAATTAGAAGAATTTGAAAAGGAATTAGAAAAACTGGAGAGCTATCAAAAATTGTTGGAAGATAAACCGGATGAACAATCAGAATCTACTATAAGCAACAAAAGGCAGCAAAAAATTGTTAGAAAAGGAAAATGGAAGGCACGACTGCAAACAGCATTTACCGCCTTGGGAATAGGGGTCTGTCCCTCAACACACTGAGGGACAGACCCCTATAAGGTCAAAACAATTCGTTTTCCAATGCGTCGGTATCCAAAACAATTGAACCGGATTTGTCGGCAACCAGATTTTGCTTCTTCAGCTGGGTAAGTGTGCGGCTGACGGTTTCACGGCTTGATCCGATCATATTGGCCAGTTCCCGGTTAGTGAACTGGGTTGTCAGTTTGACCATGCCGTTAGTTGTTTCCTTTCCATACCCTCTCGAAAGGCGCAATAACAGCATAATAATTTGTTCGTACGTATTGTGGAGGATTTTTTCTTCCAGGCGTGCCTGCAGGTCGACAATGATGTCTCCAAGTACACGAAACAGCTTTACACAGATTTCAGGATGGTTAATCAGGAAGTTTTCAAATGATTCAATTGGAATATATATTAAAATCGCGTCATCCAGGACTTCGGCATGTGCCGGATAATTGTCCTGCCTGAAAAAGCCCTGGTGCGGGAACATATCACCCGGCTGCAGCACATTGATAATCTGTTCTTTGCCATGAAAGTCGGTTTTATAGATCTTTATTTTCCCCTGGTGAATAAAATAAACGTTCGTCAATGGATCTCCTTGCATGAAAATGTGTGTGCCGTGGCGATACAAACGGTGCTTTGCCAGATCAACAATCGGATCCATTTCATAGTCAGTCAGGTCTTTGAATAGTGGAACATTTTGGAGCAGCTGTTGGATGGTAGATGTTTTCATTGATGATTTCCCTCCTTTTATTCAAGGGTGGTAACCAAAGAATTATAATGATAATTTCATCCTATCATATTATCCACATATCTTCTTCTTTTTAAATATGAACGTTTTGTGATTAAGTGATAAATATCATACGTGAGCCATGCCCTTGCTCACATCGTTTTGATCTGCCGGGTTATATGATGTGTTCAGAAAGGAAAAATATTTGGAGGGATCAATCATGAGTGATATGCAATTCACTGCTAAAATACATGCACCGGACATCGACCCGAGGCATAGACATCCGAAAATTTTTGAAGTTTTCGATGGCCTGGAGTCGGGAGAATTCATGGAACTATCCAATGATCATGATCCAAGACCGCTTCATTATCAGTTAATGATCGAACGTGAAGGAATGTTTACGTGGGAATACCTGGAACAAGGGCCATCAATGTATCGTGTAGCAATTGGCAAAAAGTAAACGGCTGCTGCCTCTGGACAGGTACCGTCCAGGGGCGTTTTGTATGTCAATTTTAAAACATAGACGATACAAGTGAACTTTGTCACAACACTTCATGCGCTAACAAATTATACTGGGTCTACTACTATGTGAGGAGGAGTCATCGTGTTTTCAAGAGACTATAATGAAAATCCATTTATCGTTATCTGGGAGCTGACACGTGCCTGTGAACTGAAATGCCTTCACTGCCGAGCAGAAGCTCAATACCACCGGCACCCATTGGAATTGACATATGAAGAAGGAAAGAAATTGGTTGATGACATCTATGATATGGATAACCCGATGCTCGTATTTACCGGCGGAGATCCACTGATGCGTCCGGATGTGTTTGATATTGCAGATTATGCCGTGAAAAAAGGTGTACGGGTATCCATAACGCCGTCCGCAACACCTAATGTGACGAAACAAGCGATGCGGAAGGCAAAAAATGTCGGGCTGTCACGGTGGGCATTTTCAATTGACGGGCATTGTGCAGAGGTGCATGACCATTTTCGCGGTACATCAGGTTCATTTGATTTAACGATGAATGCGATTAAGTATTTGCATGAATTGGAAATGCCGCTTCAGATTAATACAGTTATTTCAAGATACAATGTGGACTATCTGGAAGAAATGGCTCAGATGGTTGAAGATCTGGATTGTGTGCTTTGGAGTGTCTTTTTCCTTGTACCGACCGGACGCGGCAAAGAAAGCGACATGATTTCACCGGCTGAACATGAAAAAGTGCTGCGCTGGCTGTATAAGCTTTCCAAACGTGTGCCATTCGACATTAAAACAACAGCAGCACAGCATTATCGCCGAGTCGTTATTCAGGGTAAAATACGTGAAAACGAGAATACCGATGACAAAATTCGGTATGAAGATGCGCTTATGAAGGGTAAAACCGGACAGATTGACGGGCTGGGACGTGCACCTAAAGGGGTCAATGACGGAAATGGCTTTGTATTTATCTCCCACACTGGTGACGTTTATCCGAGCGGTTTGTTGCCGATTAAAGCGGGCAACGTACGTCAGACACCACTTGCAACGATTTACCGCGAATCTGAGGTGTTCAAAAATCTCCGCAATCCGGACAAATATAAAGGTAAATGCGGCGTGTGTGAATTCCGGCATGTGTGCGGCGGCTCAAGATCCCGTGCATACAATGTGACAGGAGATTACATGGAGAGCGAGCCATATTGTGTCTACATTCCGAAAGCCTGGCGGGCGCAGCATAGGCGGGAACAGAGACAAAAAACTTCCAGCTGATTAAGTTGGAAGTTTTTTGCTGTTCTGGAAACTATTAGACCGGCCATCCCGGTAACGGATGTTTCTACTTTATGATTTCGTTATTCTGCCCATGTGGAGGGATTTGTACAACGACTGAGACTGATCCTCCATGACGTGTTCCTGTTGAATTCTACAAGAACAGGATAACGAGAATTCCGACAGCGAAACAATAGTACGCAAAATATTTCAGGTTGCCCCGCGCCATTACATTCATAAACCACCGCAATGAATAATAAGTCGCGGTGATGGACGCTGCGAACGCCAATACAGCCGGGATGGCAACAGCGCTTATATCACTGTCACCGCCAATCAGGTCACCAGCAGATAACATCGTAACGCCCAAGCTTACCGGGATATATAAGAGAAATGAGAAACGCAGTGCTGTTTCGGTTTTCATACCGACAAGCATCGCTGCAA
This sequence comes from Lentibacillus sp., assembly GCF_035301675.1. NCBI lineage: Bacteria > Bacillati > Bacillota > Bacilli > Caryophanales > Bacillaceae > Lentibacillus > Lentibacillus sp. Next base: position 29,760 of record NZ_DATGTT010000031.1, read on the forward strand.
CAATGGTAGCACCTGAGCGGCTGATGCCGGGGACAAGTGCAACCGATTGGGCCAGTCCAACGATAATAGCATCGCGGACCGTAATCCCACCATCGTTTTTGCGCCCCCGCAAATTACGGATGATCCATAAAGCCGCACCCGTGATCAGAAGGGTCACACCAACAACAGCAACTCCGCTCAGCTGACTTTCAATGTAATCTTCAAACAGCAGGCCGATGATCCCTGTTGGAATCGTTGCGATAACGAGGAAAACAATAAATTGAAAATCACTTTTTGCATCATCCGCTCGTGTAGTTATGTAGCGTATCCCATTTTCCACCAGGCGGTATATATCCTTTCGATAAATGACGAGAACAGCAATCAATGACCCGAAATTAACCATGATTTCAAACGAAAGCCCATCAATTCCAACATCAAAAAGTTCTCTTACGATGACCAGATGTCCACTGGATGAGATCGGGATCGGTTCTGTGAATCCCTGCAGCAGTCCGAGAACAATATATTTTACGAGTATCCAAAATGCTTCAATTGTTTCCATTAAATGCTCACCTCAATTGGCTGAATTCCAACTCAAGACATGTCACCAACCCATAAGTATTTGAATAGGCTGATTGGTGAGGAGGTTGAAAAAATGAATTATAACCATCAACATATGTATGAATTGTGCAAACAGCATATGCATTCGTATGTACTTGCTGAAATGACTGATGGTACACAAGTTGACGGTATCATCACCGGCCTTGATGATGAATATGTCTACATGGCTGTACCGTTGGGCAGCGATAACCATGATAGTCATATGCCGGCGCATTATGAGTCCCCTGACTGGTCCAGGGGCCCATTCGGATTTGGCGGGTTCGGCTACGGCTATCCCGGCTACGGTTATCCGGGTTACGGCTATGGAGTTGGAGGCTATCCGGGCTATGGCCGTCCCAGAAGATTCAGACGTCTGATACTTCCATTAGCCGCACTGACCGCATTAAGTGTTCTGCCTTGGTACTAACCTGACAATAATAGAACGCGGCCTTGAAATATTAACCGCCACCAGAATACCTGTAAACACAAAACCCTTGCCATCGTTACCTTGAAGGCAAGGGTTGACTCATAAACAATTATGATAAAGCTAAGGCGGTTATGTCACCAAATCGAATTAATAATCGTTTTCTTCTTTCAATACACCTTCACCCAGTACATATACTGCAAGTGTAATTATGATGGCTGCAGCCAATGTACTTCCAATTTCAAAATCATTACCTGCCATACTGACTAATACATATGAAATAACACTACTAATTAAAATTGCCCAAAAAAGTGGCCAAAAGAACCGCATGATATTCTACACCTCATTCTTTTAAAAACTCCATTCACTTTTATAGTGTAGCAAAACAGTTCAAAAAATAAAAGGATTTGTTTTAGAGGGAGATATTCAATATGATCTTTCTTGTCGAAAATTGTTTTCATTGGCTGGGATTTCACATCATCAATCGGTTGCTGGATAACGGCTATCAGGTGGATGGTATGGACGATCTTGACACGGACAAAAAGGAGCATCTGTCCATGTTTGTCGGCCGTAATGAGTTATTCCGGCATATAACGAGCCGGGAGCGGAACACAGATTACGACATATCAATTCAGGTTGACGAGTGTAAATTAGTATTGGAGAAAGAACATCCGATTACGATTAAATTACCTCTTATTTTTGGAGAATGGATGCCGATGAATCAAAAGGGTTTATACGTTCAAAACGAGTTTATGCGATTTGATTCAAAGCAATTTTTAACAAATGCTGTCTATGTGAAAGATGTGTTGGAAAGTCTGCAGCAGTTGATTGATTCATCTGATCTTCCCCGGGTTTTGGAAGTCAGGTCGTGTTATAGTCGGCCAATGAATCATAAAAAACTTGAAAATTCCATTTATATACGAAACAATAGACCTATACAAGAAAGGATCAGTATCGTAAAAAAACACTATGAAAAGTATGAAAATTTTTACACGCGCTTTAATAGACAGTAATCCTCAAAAACAGAAGGGACAGCCCATAAAAGCCCGATTCCATTTGGGCCTGCAATTCGCGGGTTACAAACTGTTCAATAAGATGCCCGCGTTTTTAGCCTTTGTTTTTCTTCAGTGAAGAAAAGGCGCTCTCCTCTGAATGACGTTTAACTTCTATTGTCATGGAAATGTAATGGCCGTGTTCATTTACGGCTTTTCATTTATTTCGTTACAATATTTTGTAAAAGCCAATTAATTTCCAGGAATGGAGTGGAAATGTGAAGAAGTTATCGATCACCGTCATAACAGCTTTCATTCTTGTGTTATCCGGATGCAGCAATTATTTTGATTCAGGAAACTTGCAAAATGCCGGGATGCTGGTAGAGACATCCATCCATGACCAGCCATGGGATAAAAAGGGATATGAAGGGCTGCTTGCCATCGAGGAACAATTTGATATTGACGTTTATTATAAAGAAGGTGTTGAAACACAACAGGACGTGAGAGAAGCTGTTGATGAATTAGTGAATAATGGTGTGAATCTGATATTTGGGAACAGCACAACATATGGTCAATTTTTTGAGAAGATTTCATCAGTTTATCCTGAAGTTCATTTTGTTTATTTTAATGGCGGGCAATTCAGCGAAAATGTGACGAGCTTAAATTTCAACTCACATGCTATGGGTTTTTTTGCTGGAATGCTGGCGGGCGAAATGACAGAAACAAATCATGCAGGTATCATTGGTGCGTTTGAATGGCAGCCGGAGATAGAAGGCTTTTTTGAGGGTGTCACGTATCAAAATCCGGATGCAGAAGTGAATTTCAAATACGTAAATGATTGGAATGGTCAGGAAAAAGCTATAGAGATGTACGAGACAATGCGGGATGAGGATGTAGATGTCGTGTACCCGGCCGGCAACGCATACAGTGCATCGGTCATTAAAGAAGCAAATGAGGACGGCATCTATGCGATCGGTTTTATATCCGATCAATCGGAAATAGCTAGTGAAACCGTTTTGACAAGTACGGTACAGCACGTTGATGAACTTTATAAACTGGCAGCCGAAAAATTTCATGAAGGTGACCTGCGCGGTGGTGTTTTAACATTCGATTTTCAGGATGATGTGATTTCGTTGGGTGAGTTTAGTCCGGAAGTACCAAAGGATGTTCGTAAAATGATCCAGGAGGAAGTAGAGGCGTATAAAGACACTGGGTTGCTGCCAAATGAACGCGTGACAGAGTAAATCATCCTTGCAGATTTGCCAAGGATGCATTAAAATTAGGACCAAGTCATAATAATTGCTATTAATGTGAGTTCAAAAAGAAGGAGAAAAAGACCGGCAGGCTAAGTTCTCAGGCGTCCTGTGCGGGCGTCTGTACTAGCACGTCATGAGCGTCGAAAGTTTCGAGGCGGCGCAACTTTTGGCGGGCGCTTCCACAGGATGTGGTGAGTTCTGCTTTGGCGATTGTCGTGGACGGTTTTAGCAGAAGGTCCTCTATTCGATCTGTCATTTTTACCGGACTTTTTGAACAACATTTATAATAATTTTTTAAGGAGATGGAAATATGGGCGTCGGACTATTAGGAACCGGGCATTATGTTCCGAATAACGTTGTGACAAATAAAGATCTTGAAAAAATTGTGGATACAAGTGATGAATGGATCAGAACACGAACCGGGATTGAAGAGAGACGTATCGCCGATAAAGAGATGGATACGTCGGACATGGCCTTTTATGCGGCACAAAATGCCATGGAAGAGGCAAACATCAGTGCTGAGGATCTTGATATGATACTAGTGGCCACGGTTACACCTGATACACCTTTTCCATCGATTGCGTGTATGCTGCAGGAACGCCTTGGTGCACCGGCGGGGATCGCTGCCATGGATGTCAGTGCTGCGTGTGCCGGGTTTATGTATGGCGTCATTACTGCTAAACAATTTGTCGAAACAAACGCCTATCAAAATATTTTGGTCGTTGGTGTCGAAAAACTGTCTAAAATTACCGACTGGACCGATCGGAATACGTGTGTTCTGTTCGGTGATGGTGCTGGGGCGGCTGTCGTCGGTCCGGTTTCAGAAGGGAAAGGGATTTTGTCGTTTGAACTCGGTGCCGATGGCTCGGGTGGAAAAGAGCTCTATCAAAATAAGGAAACGGATTATATTTTTATGAATGGCAGGGAAGTATTTAAATTTGCGGTCAGACAAATGCCGGAATCATCGGTCAATGTCGTGGAAAAGGCTGGATATCGAAAAGAAGATGTGGATTATCTCGTTCCTCATCAAGCGAATATCCGTATTATGGAAGCTGCCCGTGAACGCCTGGGAATTCCACAGGATAAAATGGCGATTGCTGTGAACAAGTATGGCAATACATCCTCGGCTTCTATTCCGATTGCTTTATCAGAGGGGGTTAAAGATGGTAAAATAAACGATAATGATTTACTTGTTCTTGTAGGTTTTGGCGGAGGTTTAACCTGGGGTGCTGTTGCCTTGCGCTGGGGCCTTTAATGATTTCAAAAATCTTTAGGAGGAGCAACGTATGGAAAGAAGAAGAGTAGTCGTTACCGGTCTCGGAACCGTGTCCCCCACCGGCAATGATGTTGGAACAATGTGGGATAATATTATCTCAGGCAATAGCGGGATCGACTTTATAAGCCGGGTCGATCACAGTGAACTGGCGGCATCTGCTGCTGCTGAAGTAAAAGATTTTGATCCGACAAATTTTATGGAAAAAAAAGACGCTAGAAAGATGGATCTTTTTACACAATACGCTGTGGCTGCCGCACGTATGGCGGTTGATGATGCCAGTCTGACGATTGATGAGAACAATGCTGACCGTGTCGGTGTCTGGGTTGGTTCCGGCATTGGCGGTATGGCGACGTTGGAAAATCAGCATACAAAACTGCTTGAAAAAGGTGCACGCCGGATCAGCCCGTTTTTTGTACCGATGATGATTCCGGATATGGCAGCAGGACAAGTTTCCATCCACCTTGGTGCCAAAGGGATAAACTCGTGTACAACGACCGCTTGTGCTTCCGGTGCCAACTCAATTGGTGATGCATTTAAAGCAATTGAACGCGGTGATGCCGATTATATGATTGCCGGTGGAACCGAAGCACCGATTACGATGTTGGCATTTGCCGGATTCTCCAGCATGAAGGCATTATCGACGAATGAAGACCCGAAAAAAGCAAGCCGCCCATTTGATAAAGGTCGCGATGGCTTTGTCATGGGCGAAGGTGCAGGTATTTTAGTCCTGGAGACACTGGAATCCGCTCTTGAACGTGGTGCACATATTTATGGCGAAATCATCGGTTATGCTGCAACTGGTGATGCCTACCATATCACAGCGCCGGCGGAAAACGGGGAAGGTGCTGCTCGTGCTATGCAGCAAGCGGTCAAGGATGCCGGTATTTCACCTGAAGAGGTGGATTATATCAATGCGCACGGCACAAGTACAGAACTGAATGATAAATATGAAACCCAAGCCATTAAAGATGTTTTTGGTGATCACGCCAGTAAATTAGCTGTATCTTCAACGAAAGGCTTGACGGGTCATTTGCTTGGTGCTGCCGGCGGACTTGAATCCGTCATTTCGGTCAAAGCAATTGATGATGGTGTTATTCCGGCAACCGCGAATTATGATACGCCGGACCCGGATTGCGATCTTGATTATGTACCGAATGAGCCAAGAAAACAGGACGTCAACGTTGTCATGAGCAACTCACTTGGCTTTGGTGGCCACAACGCCACACTGGTTTTCAAGAAATATCAATGAACTGACTGCTCCGGCGGTCAGTTTTTTTGTATGCTTATTCATGAAAGATTTTCTCACGCATAAAATGAAATAAATGAACTGGACAAGCATGGGCGGGTGTGAGAAATGATCATATTAATTCTTTTTCTGATCGGGTTTGGACTGGCTGTTTCCGGCGGGGTCACGATCATCGCTTATATGAACTTTTTGCCTGTCGGGATTTCCTGGACGGATTACTTTATTTTTATTGCAGGCCGGCCTGAATGCTATTTTCTCCCGATTGGTATTCTTCTGATGTCGCTGGCATTATTCCGTTACCCAAACAACCTTTAATTTTTGGTGAATCGAATAATTTTTTCCATGATGGTCATAATGTATTTTAAGAGCTTGTTCAAAAAGTCCGGTAAAAATGACACATCGAACAAGGGAGCTTCTGTTAAAGGCGCCCACGTCCTGTGGCGGGCGCAAAAGTCACTACAAACAAGAGAACCCCTTGACGCGAAACTTCGATGCACAGGACGTTGCGAACTTAGCCGGCCGGTCCTTTTTTCTTTTTGAACACGCACTTTAAGCACGGATTCAAAAGCCGGCAAATTATTTGTTAGCGCTGTTGGTAATTTGGTGGCTTTTGAATACTTTTTAAATGATTCATTCAAAGTGAGGGTTGATTATGCTGTATTTACATGATGTCTGGGTGAATTGGTTTGAAGGTGAGGAAAATGGCTACAGTGTTTGCTATTTTCATGAATGGCGGAAGAATGATGGAATAGAACTGCTTGATCAGGTGCCATTATTATACATAACTGAAGATCTTTTCGACTATATAGAAAATGACATGCACGATTTGCCTGAAGACATGATGGATAAAATTTATAAACGTGCCTATATGCGTAAAGGCCAGGAGCGTCACTGCCTCGATTTCGCAGCCGTTGTAACTGACGGGAACGACATTATAGCATTTGACACAATCGGTTATCAGATACCGGTGCGGAAAAGCCGGCTGATTCCGAGGCAGGAGCAGCTTGTATTTGATATGATTAAAACAACCAAGCCAGAGTCGTTTGATTTTGATGGAAGAAAAGTGAAAAAAGAGTACCATATGCTGTCAATGGAACCGCGATTTGTCCATGGGTTGACAAGGCGGGAGCGTCAATTGAAACAGCTATTGATGATCGCACTGGATCAGTTGCGGACAGTTAATAATCCCGAGGAACTGCGCTATTGGCTGACTGAGTGGGATCCGAAACAGTATCCATATATACGCTACATGGATAAGGATACTGTCTGGAATGCGTTATATGACGGTGTTAAATATGGGTGGACCCAGTTACATGAGGATCTGTGCGCTAAGCTGATTAAGGGTCAGCCATTTCTCGAAAAAATGTGGGAAGCAGAACAGGCACCTAAGCAGAATACATCGAAGCAGCAGTGAATAGGAAAAACGCTATATGAAACCGGGCATTCGCTTATAAAAAATGAATGCCGGGTAATCATGAAGTATCAAAAAGTGGCTCGTTTCTTTCATACGGGCCACTTTTTTGGTATTACCGTTGTTTCTTCACTCGTCCGAGTCCCATTGCTTTTTTGGCTTTTCGCAGCATTTTATTGGCTTCAAAATCGGCTTTATCTGCACCCCGGTCTAATATGTTGTCGAGTGCTTCGGAGTCAATCAGTTCATGATAACGATCCTGGATTGGTTTCAGGACATCGATAACCGCATTGGCAACGTCCTGTTTGAACTCGCCATATCCTTTTCCTTTATATGTTGTTTCCAAGTCCTCAATCGACTTGCCTGAACAGCTGGAATAAATCGTCAACAAGTTAGATACGCCTGGCTTATTCTCTTTATCATATTTTACAATGCCGTCAGAGTCAGTCACGGCACTTTTAATTTTCTTTTCGATTTTTTTCGGTTCATCAAGCATGGAAATAAACGCTTTTTCATGTTCATCTGATTTACTCATTTTTTTCGTTGGATCCTGCAGTGACATGATCCGCGCACCGACTTTCGGGATGCTGACCTCCGGAATGGTAAAAATATCGTTGAATCGGTTATTGAACCGCTCCGCCAGATTGCGCGTCAGTTCCAGGTGCTGTTTCTGATCCTCACCGACAGGGACGATATCTGTCTTGTACAGCAGGATATCGGAAGCCATTAATGGCGGATAGGTTAATAATGCGGATGACACACCTTCTTTTCCTCCGGCAGACTTATCCTTGAACTGGGTCATCCGTTCCAGCTCACCGATATAGCTGATCGACTGCAGCATCCAGCCCAGTTGTGTATGTGCCGGGACTTCCGATTGAATGAACAATGTCGATTTCTCCGGATCTATACCAGAAGCGAGATACAAAGCTGCCAGCGAGCGGATATTGTTCCGCAAATTCAGCCGGTCCTGGGGTACGGTGATCGCATGTTCGTCAACAATGCAGAAATAGCAGTTATTTTCCTCCTGAAGTTCAACGAAATGCTGAATCGCTCCTAAATAATTCCCAATTGTCAATGTGCCGCTTGGTTGTATACCTGAAAATATGGTTTGCATTCATTTCACTCCGATCTAATTCCGTCCATAAAAAAAGCTCATTTATCCCACTTAAAAAGGGACGAATGAACCGCGGTGCCACCCTTATTATCCTGCGTTTGCAAGGATCACTTTATCCTGACTATATAGCTCCAGAGCCCAATTCCTACTGACCTTGGTACTTGTTTTCACCAGCCACAAGCTCTCTGAGATCCAGAGGGTCATTGTACTACACCTTTTTCATTGCTATGATATTGTTTTTTTATAATTATATAAAGATTTATCATGAAATGCAAGTGAAAAGTGTGAAATGTTTGTGTCAAAGGATGATAGAAAAACTTTCTATTTGGGAAAATACGCCGGGATAAATTCTGACATGAAAACAAGCTGGTTCATATCTCCCTTTCGTGTACAAAATACGGTAAAATATAGCTAATAAATTCGGGTGGAGGTAATAAAATGTATCAATACCGTAGTGAGTCGATATCAGTAGACGAGTACTTTCAAATTCGCGAAAACTCAGCTGCATTACTGAATATATCGACGGAATCGTTTGCATGTTGCCGTCACATCGACGAAGCATCAACGAATATCAAGCAAGTTGCAAATAAAATTTGGAAATTTACTTGAAGGAAAGCCATGTGAGGTATTCCCTGCACCCACCCTAGATATTAAATTAAAAAACAAAAATATGGAAGGAACAAAAATTGTTATTCCTGATATCGATATTATCTGTGATAAGAGCGGATTTACAGATGCCAGATTTGTTGGCGTTCCAGATCTGCTTGTTGAAATCTTAAGCCCTTCCAACAAGTCGCATGATTTAGTTACGAATCTGAATCTTTATATGAATTACGGTGTCAAGGAGTACTGGGTTGTCAATCCGATGCTGAACGCGATCACGGTATATGCCCTGAATGATGAAAACATGAACGAACTTCTAAATAGACGAGATAAGGTCTAACCTCTCCAAGTGAAGTAAAATAATTTATTTGTCCATTACAGTTGATGAAAATTTCCAGTAAACACAAGCACTCAGCGTATCACTACTGACTTTTTTATCTTTGCAATGATGATCACCATCTTTCTGAATGTAGGTAATCGTAAGGGAATCTGACTGACAAAAGGTGTGTATTTCAGACGCTTTCTGTCAAATCTTGAAATTTATTGTTCTCTTATTTGTCGATTTCCCTTATAATAGATTTAAAAGAAATGGGAGACTGATAGATAATGAAGGGAAAACATCTCAAGATTTCAGCTTTTGTCATGATTCTCCTTGTTATCGTGATCATAATACCGATTACTTCACAGCAAACGAGTGGTGAGGAGACGTTAAAAGCAAGTCCGCATATAGAAAGGCAGACAACCCTGTCCACCATTAATGATGAACAAAAAATGCAGCGATTCACATATGATTCCGGTTTGGATTTTGAATATCCGGACGCCGTCAGAGGGGTTTATGTGACTGGTCCGTCAGCCGGGGGAGAGAAATTCAATAACCTTGTCAATCTGATTGATTCATCTGATTTGAATGCCATGGTCATTGATATTAAGGAAGACCACGGTAACCTGACAATCAATGTACCGGAAGACTCACCATATGCTGATGCAGCCGTTAATTATATCGATGAACCTCGGAAAATGTTGGAATACTTAGAAGAAAAAGGAATTTATCCGATTGCCAGGATTGTTGTTTTTAAAGATTCAGTACTGGCTGAAAAGCGGCCTGATTTGTCGTTTACCAAAAATGGAAAGGTCTGGACGAATAATAAAGGTGAAGCGTTTGTCAACCCATTTCAGAAAGAAGTATGGGAATACAACCTGGAGATAGCCAAGAAAGCAGCCGAGCTTGGTTTTCAGGAAATCCAGTTTGATTATGTCCGGTTCCCGGAAGGATTTGAAAATAAGGATGATGAGCTGAGCTATAGTCAGGGTGATTACAAAAATGAGGATATGAAGAATGTGAAGCGGCGAGTCAAGGCTGTAACCGAATTTGTTGAATATGCTCGCGAAGAACTGGATTATTATGATGTGGACGTAGCTGTTGATATCTTCGGCTATACAGCAACAATTGAAGAGGCTCCTGGGATTGGGCAGAATTTCCCTGAAATCGCGAGCCATGTGGATGTTATTTCTTCGATGATTTATCCGAGCCATTGGACATCCTACTTTAATATTGATTTTCCGGACAAAGAACCATACAAAACGGTGAGCGAATATTCGAAAGTTGAAAATGAAATCCTTGGCCGGCTGGACAATCAGCCCGTATCACGTCCGTGGATCCAGGATTTTGAAGCACCATGGCTCTATAGTGGAGTACCAACCGAGTATGGCAAAGCGGAAGTCGAAGCACAAATTAAGGCATTGAATGAAAACGGAATAAACGAATTCCTGATCTGGAATGCCGGTAATATGTATACGGAAAATGTTGATTATACGCCAATGGACTGATTCGTTTGCGTCATCATGATTTCTTTCTTAGGAAAACCGGGTTTTTACGAATAAAACCCGGTTTTTCTCATTATAATAAGTTTACAATAATTCAAATCAAAAGAATTGGCCGCAAATGGTTCTTGAGCTTATTTCACAAAAGTCGTTATAATGTAAAGGACTACTAAACGAAGGAGTAGGTCTATGAATTGGTATAAAAAGTTAAATAAGTATTTTCCTGTTGAGGAAATGAAATCCAAGGAGCATATGGATAAGCTTCTGAAGGAAAAAGGGGATGTATACCACAAGGATGAGGGCCCCTACCATGTCATGATGTACGCGGAATTCGACACATTCATCTTTATTGACTATGTCTGGGTTTCCGCAAAATCAAGAGGACAAGGTATCGGGCATAAATTGATTGAAAAACTTAAAGAACGGAATAAACCGATTATTCTTGAAGTGGAACCCGTTGACTATGATGATACGGATACTGGCAAGAGACTTCATTTCTATAAGCGTGAAGGCTTCAACCACGCACAGTATATTGACTATAATCGCCGATCCCTGGCTACAAATGAGGATACGCCAATGGAAATTTTATATTGGTCCCCAAGTGATGATTCCGAAGAAAAGATATATGAAAAAATGAAGCAAATGTACGAAACGATTCATACCTACAAAGATGAGGAGATTTATGGAAAATCCTATCAGCCGGTTGATGAAGTGCTGAATTATGATGAAGATCGCAATACAAATGACATATTTGAAAACTTGACAGAAAAAGCATGAATCTAAATGGCCTCTTGTTTTTTCAGGAAACAGGAGGCTATTTTTTCAATTAACAGGTTTAATTAAACACCATTTAGGGTACGTTACAACTAAATAAGAACATTTTGTGAACAGATATAATTTTTACCAACTTTTTTGGGAAATCCTCTACCTTTTGATTGACAACTATAGTATAATTATACATATAAGTTATTTAAACTTATTTTAATTTAATAATAAGCTAGCTGATGTTCATAAAATGTTTACCCATTCTAGATTGAGGAGTGACGTTACATGGTAACACTTTATACCTCACCAAGCTGCACTTCTTGCAGGAAGGCAAAAGCATGGCTGGAAGAACAGGATATACCATTTCATGAGCGTAATATATTTTCTGAGCCATTGACACTTGATGAGATCAAGGAAATATTGCGTATGACGGAAAATGGTACTGACGAGATTATATCAACCCGCTCTAAGGTTTTTCAAAAGTTGGACGTTAATATCGACCAATTGCCTATGAAAGACTTATTCAAGCTAATTCAGCAAAACCCCGGGTTGCTGCGTCGTCCGATTATTCTCGATGAAAAGCGGCTCCAGGTGGGATATAACGAAGATGAAATTCGCCGGTTCCTACCGAGAACGGTACGCACTTTCCAACTGCGTGAAGCGCAACGGATGGTTAATTGATTTTCAGCATACATGAAAAATTAAAAACGCAGATCCTTCAAAATCAGGTCTGCGTTTTTAATTTACCTCGCCTTAATGGACAGTATGCTTCTCACAGCTCAATTGCAATAGGAAACAACTGTCTGTCAAGGTCCGATTTGTTCGGGTCTGCACGCTGAAGTTTACTTTACCAGTTGCGGCCAGTCTGCACAACATGCCTTCCCATGTGAAAAAATAATCAATAATTTTTGATCGGCTAGTGACAATGTGAAAAAAATCGGTTAAAATATGAAATTAATCATCCGAAATAGGCATATAAATTTTCAATCAGGATGCTATTATCATACAATGAATGTAGAGGATAAATGATTGGTTATAATAGTGTCCGAAATGGGAATATGATCGTAATGGATACGAATTTGACTCTTCCACCATTTGAATTTGATTCTGAAAGATGATTTTTAAAACGAAGGGAGAGAAGAAGGATGGAAATAGAACGCATTAATGAGAATACGGTAAAGTTTTACATTACCTATGTTGATATTGAAGATCGCGGGTTCCAGCGTGAAGAAATCTGGTATAACCGTGAACGGGGAGAACAACTGTTTTGGCAAATGATGGAAGAACTTAACTATAAAGAAGACTTTAATATTGATGGTCCACTTTGGATTCAAGTTCAGGCAATGGATAAAGGTCTGGAAATAGTCGTGACAAAAGCACAAATTTCCAAAGACGGTGAGAATCTTGAACTGCCAGATGAGAATGGCAAGACAGTCGATATCTCAGTGGATGAGAAAATAGAAGATGTCCTTGATGATAAATTCGGCAAGGAAAAAGCAGGCAAGAACAATGTAAAAGATGAAAAAGATGGAAATCTTTCATTGATTGTCCGTTTTAACGACTTTGAGGATGTCATTCAATTGAGTCATTATTTCAAAGGCAATGAAGATGAATTGGACAATATGCTTTACCATTATGATGATAATTATTACTTGTATATTGAATTCCCGCAAGAAGATGATGACAGGCAGGAAGACTTGCTCAGTCAAATATTCGAGTTCGCTGTTGACACGGACATAACCATTCATTTCCTTGAGGAATATGGTAAACAGATATTTGAAAATGACACATTTGGACAAATTCGCTCTCATTTCTCAGCAACGATTGGACGCTCTGAGTAAAAAGAGTGTCTTTTTTTTTGGTTAAAATCAGCACGTTTATTTTACAAAAAATTACTGTTAAACGGGAAGAGGGGGGTGAAGCGGACAAGTGTGTTCAACGTTTCACGTGATTCGTTCAATTTTTGTTTTTTTGCAGGATTTTGTTAATTTCTGTCGAATATTAGTTTTGGAGGTGATTTTTATGCTGCAAGCAAAAACTGAATATGGCAACATCATAACACTGGCATCCTTTACTAAAGAAGAGATTTCAGTATTGAAAGAACAGACACAGTTTTTTTGTCCAGCGTGTCAGAAACCGGTCATCGTAAAGGCAGGGTCCAAAACAATACCACATTTTGCCCATCGTTCGAAAAGTGAGTGTCCGGCACTGGAAGGCGGTGAGGGACCGTATCATGAGAAAGGCAAATTGCTGCTTTATCAATGGCTCAAGCACCAGCACCTTGATGTCCGACTGGAAGAATATTTGCCGGCAATCAGTCAGCGGCCCGACATTCTCATTAAACTGAAGCATAAGACGGTTGCCATTGAATACCAATGTGCCAGAATAGCATCTGCCGAAATTATCACACGCAATGAAGGCTACTATCGTGAGGGGATTGTTCCTATTTGGATTCTGGGTGCCAACCGGTTCAGTCGCCGTAAACGCAACGAACTGAAGATGGATCAGTTTCAGCTTCATTTCATGCATCAATTTTCTACGGATTTTCCACTCACGTTATACTTCTTTTGTCCAAATTCACTTCGATTCATTTCATTTCAGGATTTATATTTCACAGCACTGCAGCGTGCAACAGGGAAAATGGTCATTCGTAAGTTAAATGAGATGGTATTTACGGATTTATTTAAGGCTTCTCTTTTTCCCAAACAGCAGCTTTTTCAGCTATGGAAGCAGGAAAAACGGTTGTTTCGTATACGCCCCTCCAGACGTGTGTATGGCCGGGAATTGGCGTGGAATCAATGGTTGTATCTCAATTCTGTTCATCGTGAATCCCTTCCGTCAGTAATTTATCTTCCCGTTTCTGCGCAATTTAGGATGAAGACACAGCCATGGGACTGGCAGAGCCGGCTATGCCTTGAAATCATTTATCCGCTGGCGGCCGGTGAAACGTTCAGTCTTCAGCAATGCATGCATTTACTGCGCCATCATTTTCGCGATTCAACTTCATTCCCTCTCATTAAGTCCGCTGCAAATCCAATACATCAGTATCTGCAATTATTGCAACAACTGGGGATCATCAGAGAAACCTCGCCCAATTACTTTACCAAGGAAAATCCGATTAAGTTTTACAAACATATAGAGGCCGCATTGGATGGGGATGCCCAATTGATCGAACGACTTGTGAAGCAAAACATGGGCATGATTCGTGAATGATTCGTTATACTAAATGATGGGAAGGATTTTTTGGCAAAAAATCGAATAAATTATGTTAACAGGATAATAAGGAGGATTCGAATATGGCAAATGCAACGAAGGAACTGCCGAAAAGAAGTGAGATACCGGAAGAACGCAAATGGAAATTGGAAGATATTTTTGCGACGGACGACGATTGGGAAAAAGAACTGGAATCATTGAAAAAAGATCTCCCGTCGATTGAAAAATTCCAGGGAAAGATTGCTGATTCGGCACAAAATCTGTATGATGTCCTGCAGCTCCAGGATAAATTGTCGGAACGGCTTGGCAAACTGTTTACATATGCCCATATGCGCTATGATCAGGATACGACCAATTCAAAATATCAGGCGATGGATTCCAAAGCGGAAAACATTTTAACCATCGCTTCAAGTTCCATGAGTTATATCGTACCGGAAATTTTGGCAATGGATGAGGAGAAACTGCGTGGGTTTTTAAATGAAAACGAGGATCTGAAATTGTATGAACATGTCCTGGATGAAATTAACCGACAGCGGCCGCATGTGTTAAACGAAAGCGAAGAGGCGCTGCTGGCTGAAGCGTCCGAACCAATGTCAAGTGCGTCTAATACATTCAGCATGTTAAACAATGCCGATCTGAGTTTCCCAACAATCAAAAATGAGGACGGGGAAGATGTTGAACTGACCCACGGCCGGTATATCGGATTTATGGAATCCAGTGACCGTGATGTTCGTAAATCAGCTTTTAAAGCCATGTATGAAACATATGGTGAATTTATCAATACGTTCGCATCAACCTTGACAGGTACCGTGAAAGCGGACAATTTCAATGCCAAAATCCGGAACTATGATTCCGCGCGCCAGGCTGCCTTGGACAGCAATAATATTCCGGAGCAAGTGTACGATAACCTGGTAGAGGCAGTGAATGAAAAGCTGCCGCTCTTGCATCGCTACATGCGCCTGCGCAAAAAAGCGCTCGGACTGGATGAGCTGCACATGTATGATATTTATACACCACTTGTCAAAAATGCAGAAATGCATATCCCGTATGAAAAAGCCCAGCAGTATGTGGTTGATGCTTTAGCACCACTTGGTGAAGATTATGTCAGTATATTAAAGAAAGGCTTCGAAAGCAGATGGATTGATGTTGATGAGAATAAAGGGAAACGGAGCGGTGCCTATTCATCCGGCGCATATGGGACACACCCGTATATTCTGCTGAACTGGCAGGATAAACTGAATGATCTGTTCACATTGGCACACGAGCTGGGTCATTCCCTGCATAGCTATTACACCCATCAATCACAGCCGTTCCGTTATGGCAACTATTCGATTTTTGTGGCCGAAGTGGCATCGACGACCAATGAAGCACTCTTGAACGACTATATGTTAAAGCATGTTGATGATGAGAAACAGAAACTGTATTTGCTGAATAACTACCTGGAAGGCTTCCGGGGCACTGTTTTCCGTCAGACTATGTTTGCTGAATTCGAACATGAGATTCATAAACGCATGCAAAATGGTGAAGCCATGACAGCGGAATCTCTGACTGCGATTTATTACGATCTCAACCAGAAATACTATGGTGATGATGTCGTTTCAGATGAGGAAATCGGCAAGGAGTGGGCACGCATTCCACATTTTTATATGAATTATTATGTCTATCAGTATGCAACAGGCTATTCCGCTGCGACTACACTGGCCAATAATATCCTGAACGGGGAAGAGGGTGCGGTCGACCGCTATCTTAATTTCCTGAAAGCAGGAAGCAGTGATTACCCGATTGAAGTGCTGAAAAAAGCTGGCGTTGACATGACATCGAAAGAGCCCATTTTGTCTGCACTTGATGTGTTTGAGGAAAAACTGAATGAAATGGAAGAATTACTATTGAAGTAAGTTCAAAAAAGAAGGCTGTCACTCAAAAGTACGGTGGCAGCCTTTCATTTTTAAATTTAAAAGTACCATATATCACGCTCGAAAAACATTCCGCCAAGGCAATCCAGTTCAGCGGGCATAACTTGATAATTGCTGCAGACCGATTCTGACTTTAATGATGATATCATAAGTTTTGCTTGTCATGAGGGCACGGTTTACAATAGATTCATTACAGTTTGGTATCTGACTCTGACACCAAGGATGGGATCGTGTTGAAGCTAAATAAAGTACTACCAATTCTATTTATCATTATGTTCCTTGTCATGGTTGGTTTTGGGATTATTATTCCGGTACTTCCATTCTACGCAGAGGTACTGGGAGCTTCGCCAACTGAACTTGGTTTATTAATGGCTGTTTATTCGTTAATGCAGTTTATATTTGCGCCAATGTGGGGGCGTATTTCTGACAAAATTGGCCGCAAGCCGGTTATTATGATTGGTATTTTTGGGCTTTCACTGTCATTTGTCATGTTGGGATTGTCTGTACACTTATGGATGCTTTTTGCGGCCCGAATCATTGGCGGCGTATTATCGGCTGCTAATATGCCAACTGTGATGGCTTATGTAGCGGATATTACTTCAGATGAAGATCGTGGAAAGGGAATGGGTGTCGTCGGGGCGGCTACCGGGCTGGGCTTTATATTGGGGCCGGCTATTGGTGGCATTTTCACAAATATTAATTTACAAGCACCCTTTTATATTGCTGGGAGTTTATCATTTATGACATTGCTCCTGGTATTCGTTATATTAAAAGAATCTATACATCTTTCAGCAAATAAAGCAACCTCGAAAAATAAATTATCATGGAGAAAATTTTTTCGTGATCCAATAGCGATGTTATATTTTCTGCAATTTTTTATTTCACTGTCGTTATCTGGATTGGAAGCAACTTTCGCTTATTTCGCAGCAGAAAAGGCCGGATTGGACGCCGTTACACTAGGTTATATTTTTATGATTATGGGACTGGCCAGTGCAGCCGTTCAAGGATCAATGGGAAAATTGACAAAACAATTTGGGGAAGCGGTGATTATTCAAGCGGGTATTTTCATTTCTGCGATTGGATTTGGACTCATCCTTTTCACCCAAAATTTTGCCACTGCCGCCGTATTTCTGGCAATATTCGGGATCGGCAATGGTGTTATTCGTCCCAGTGTTTCCTCATTATTAACCAAAATATCCAAAATGGGACATGGACTGGCGACAGGGTACTTATCTTCATTTGATTCACTGGGGAGAATAGCTGGGCCTGTACTGGGAGGCTTTCTGTATTCGATTACCATTGGTCTACCATATATATCCGGCATTTTCTTATCCTTGCTGGCCTATATCATGTTTCGGGTTTATGCAGCAAAATCTAACCTGAAAGACAGACACCAGGCATCTGGTGAACTGACCTAGTTGGTGGCCATAATGGTCAGTAACCCGCCAGAAAACGGCGGCTAACTGGGCCTGATTTTCCGATTCTGTTTGGTCCTGCACGATGCAGGTCACAAAGAAGTTGCGATTGACGTTGCGAATTTAGCCTTTGTTCCCCTTCTTCAGCGGAAAAACCGTTCCGCTGAATGAAGTTTCGCTTTACCCCGGATGTAAAGCTCAGTAGTCCGCCAAACAACGGCGGTCAACTGAGCTTAAATCCCCGATTCTGCTCAACTAACATTCAGCGGAAAAACCATTCCGCTGAATGAAGTTTCGCTTTACCCCCGCGTTCTGCCGCGGTAAACATTCCGGTGTGTAAACGTATAAATGGTTAAATAAATTGAGATAAAGAGCATTGGCAGCGTAATATATAATGGGATCAGCTGCATCAATCCGAGCAAGTTCATGAATGCGGCTACAATTGTCAACATGAGAAAAATAAACGGAAGCAATTCTTTCATATGATCCGCTCCTCAAATGAAGGTATAATCATTTAAGACTGAATCGGCCCAATCGACTTCCTTAAAGTGCGTGTTCTGCGCCCGCCACAAGACGTGGGCGTTTTAGCAGAAGGTCCCCTGTACGATGGGGTATTTTTATCGGACTTTTTGAACAATCTCTGAAACAGATTTCTCGTTTCAGATGTCTGTTAAATGATATGTGACAAACCTATGAAATAGAACTGTGACATTTTTGTGAAATAGTAAACACACTAATTGATAAATTAACCTTCGACTGATATTATTAATAATGTGATATGAATCACAAACAAAAACCCCTTTGTTTTGATCATGAAACTTTCTCCCATCCCCCTTTGTTTATACAGAGACGGAGAATGACAGGATGTACGCTGCCCCGTACATCCTGTTTTTTTGTAGGATAAATACTCAGGCGCTTCATCCCAATATTCAAATCAAGGACGCCAGAACAGGGAGAGCACCACCGTCTCTTTGTTCTCCGACCTTTCGTCCCAAATAAAAAAACTCAAAGTTAATTTGTTTAACTTTGAGTTTCAGGTGTCGATATATTCCCAGAATGCACCATATTTTACCGGGATCTTTCTCACAGACTGGCGCAGCTGCATTTTTTTCATTTCCCTATCTGTTTTTGCCGCTGACCAATCGTATACCACCGAAACCTCTTTACTTCCCACAACCTGATAATACTGAACAAAGCTTTCAAGTGGAGGTTTGCTGGATGGGACAGGGTCTTTCTGCAGAATCTGTACTAATATCTGTACATAAATATCATAAGGATAAAGGCCGGATATTTTGATGCCTTGTTCATCCGTTCTTTGATTAAAAAACACAATGGTTGGAATGTAGTCTACATCCATTTCCCTCGTTAACTTCAGGTCGGATTGGAAAGCCTTTTCGGCAGATTGGGAATATAAGTCATTTTTAAACTCTTCAATATCCAGTTTAGCATCTCTGGCACACTCCAGCAAAATTGAGACATCAGATATGTCTTGTTTGCTGAGAAATGCACGTTCCTGAATCTTCCGTAAAAACGTCTTACCCGCTTTCTTGCCCTGCAGTTCCGCTGCTTTAATGGCTAACGAGGCAACCCATGGAGAGGTGATTTCATTTTCCGTCCATAAGTCACCGTCACAGGACATACCGGTGCGGGAGGCGGTTTTTTCCCATATTTGTTTCAAGCGTTTCGGTTTATCAAAAATATCCTTATTTAGGGTATTCAGTTGTCCGCTCAGAATCGGCTGTAATGTGAAAAAACGTCCATACTCGATGGACAGTTTTTTCAGGTAAGGTTCGAGTGACCAACATTCCGGGCATAACGGATCAATAAAAACATATATTTCGACCGGTTTTTGAACAAAATCGACATAGCTATATTTTGACGATGTGTTTGTGTTATTTGAGCTTGACAGCCCTGGCTGTTTCCAACTCACATCGATTCTCCTTTCTAAAGGATGTCAGAAAGTCAACAGGCAGTCAGCAGGAATGGACGTACCGCCGATATGACCAGCTGTATAACATTCCCTTCTTTGAAATGATACCTATTTATTTGTCAGGTGTATTCATCATATGGTGTGCAGTCATAGTCAGTTTCTCAAATATAGCTGTACGATACGGTTCCTCAATTTTTGTTTCGTTTAAGGCTGCATCCATACATTCCAGCCATGCATCCCGCCGCTCCGGTGTGATTTCGAATGGCAAATGGCGCCGGCGCATCATGGGCTGACCGCGGTCTTCGATATACCATCTTGGTCCCCCGAAAAATTGTGTCAAAAATAACCGCTGTTTTCGGGCCGTTTCGGTTAGATCATGTGGAAAAATCGGAATCAGTTTCGGGTGATTCCCCACGCGTTTATAGAATGCTGTCACTAATGTGTCAATCGTTTCAAATCCGCCAATTGCTTCATATATTGTTCCGGATTGTTTCATAAGTTAGTGCTCCTCATATATTTGTATATATTTTAGCAACGTCAAAATATAAGAGCAACTAATCTGACTTATGGTGCCGCTTATTCGCCTGGGCTGCATTGAAAAAACGCTGGATTTTATTAGGTGTTTTTCGCTTATTTATGCTAAATTTTTTCATGAGCTGTTTCATGGCTTCGAGACCGGCTGTTTCAGATTGGGCCTCTATTTCTAATTCATAATCGTCGTTTCCTTGGTAAGTGCTATAGTCCAGAACCATTAATACATCTCGGCAGGTCAGTTCCCGGCGATTAGTAGTAAGACTGCCGTAATATACAAGGTTTTCTTCAGAGATGGTTTTGCAAGTAAAGCGTTTGGAAATATTCTCTTTAAGTGTTACCTTTCCGTTCATCCAATGCGCTGCTTCCTGATGTGTTAACGTATCATGCGTTTCCAGCAGGCCCCGGGGGTGCGGTTCTTTCAGTGTCGATATGAACCTTCCATTCTTCTCTCTGATCCTGAGTGCACATCCCAACTTTTTTAACGCGAAATCACCTGTTTCAAAGTAATGGTTCACCTGCACTTGTGCCTCCTCAGGAAAAGGCAGTCCCGTTAGCAGACGTTTATATTCAGCTTCCGTCAGTAAATTTTTATATTCGATTTCAATTTCCTGTGTCAACTGGGACCTCCTTTTGCATGAAATTTCACTTTTCCCTGGATTAATGATCAGTAACCCGCCCAAATATGGCGGCTAACTGCCCTTAACTGCCCGATTCTGTTCGGGCCTGCAGGAGGCAGGTCACAAAGGCGTTGCAACACGACGTTGCGAATTTAGCCTTTGTTCCTCTTCTTCAGCGGATAAAACCGTTCCGCTGAATGAAGTTTCACTTTATTATGGCGGATGGTGCACAATTATGCAAAGAATACCCGTTGAATATGTTATGATGAGTGATGGAAAGAGATGACTCGACAGGTGGTGTCAATCATGAATTGGGAAGCGTTGCTTGCCCCATATGCCCAAGCAGTAGAGGAATTGAAAGTCAAATTAAAAGGTATCCGAAAACAATATGAATACGAATCTAAACATTCACCGATTGAATTTATAACCGGACGAGTTAAACCGGTGGCAAGTATTTTGGAAAAAGCTGAAACAAGACGTATTCCGCTGGATAGCATTGAAGAGTTGCAGGATATAGCAGGTGTCCGGGTGGTTTGCCCGTTTGTCGATGATATCTATGCGATTGTCAAAATGATCCGGTCCCGCGAGGATTTGACGATTGTCGAGGAAAAGGATTATGTGTCGCATAAGAAAAAAAGCGGCTATCGATCCTACCATATCATTATTGAATATCCTGTTGAAACGATTCATGGTGTCAAGATGGTCATTGCCGAAATCCAAATCCGTACACTGGCCATGAATTTCTGGGCGACAAATGAACATTCATTAAATTATAAATATAAAGGGAAAATTCCGGAAGATATTCAATCAAGACTGCAGCGTGCAGCTGAAGCAGCTTTTAAGCTGGACGAGGAAATGTCCATCATTAAGCATGAAGTACAGGAAGCAAAACGGATATTCCATCGAAAATAAGGAGGATCTGGCTGTGAAATTTGCAATTGTGTCAAAAGGTGATGAACGATCTAATAAGATACAGGCAACAATGAAACAATATTTGACTGATTTTAATTTGGAATATGATAAAACAAGACCGGATCTGGTTATCTCCGTTGGCGGGGATGGCACTTTTCTGGAAGCTTTTCACCAATATATCCATTGTCTTGATTCGACGTCGTTTATCGGAGTACATACAGGCCATTTGGGTTTTTATGCCGACTGGACCCCGGACGAAGTGGAAAAACTGATTATCGAAATTGCCAAAACACCTTTTCAGGTTGTTGAATACCCGCTTCTTGAAGTGACGATACGCGACAAAGACGGCGGAGAGGAAAACCGCTTCCTCGCATTGAATGAATCAACCATCAAAACAGCTGAAGGGTCGGTTGTGTTTGATGTCGAAATTAAAGGGTCCCATTTTGAAACGTTTCGCGGTGATGGGTTATGTATTTCCACGCCATCCGGTAGTACAGCCTACAATAAAGCACTGGGCGGTGGCATCATTCATCCGTCACTAGAGGCCATCCAGCTCACAGAAATGGCTTCAATCAATAACCGGGTCTTCCGGACAATCGGCTCTCCGCTTATTTTACCGAAACACCATACATGTATGTTGAAACCGCTAGGCAATGAACGGACCTTTTTAATCGCGATCGATCATTTCACGAAAAACTACGCCAATGTTAAATCAATCCAATGCAGGGTTGCCAAAGAGCAAATACGATTTGCACGGTTCAGGCCATTTCCGTTCTGGGATCGTGTCCGCGATTCCTTTGTTGCCGATGACGATGTTTAACATGGATGATTCAATTCTGCCCAAGGATGGTGCTGCAGCATGAAATGGACGATAACTAAACAACAGGAAGGGTTAATGCTACGGAAATATTTACAGGAAAATCACAAGTTTTCCAAGCGTATGATCAAACATATCATCCACGGCGGTGGTGAAATCCGTGTAAACGGCATCATTCAGTCTGTCAGGTATGAGCTGAAAGTCGGGGACATCGTTACGGTCAAGTTTCCTGAAGAGAAAAAGGGCGCTATGATGATCCCGGAAAAAATGCCGCTGGATATCTTATATGAGGATGATGCCGTTCTGGTGATTAATAAATCACCGGGACGGGCGGTCATCCCTTCCTATATCCATACAACCGGAACAATTGCGAATGGCGTGTTGGCTCATTACGAGAATCAGGGTCTTCCATATACATTTCATCCGGTCACCCGACTTGACCGGAACACATCCGGCGCAATGCTTATTGCCAAGCATCGCTGGAGTCATTCGATTTTAGCGGAAGCACAAAAAAGCGGAACCATTTCACGTACCTATTATGCGATAGTAGAAGGGCATCCAGAGCAAAAAACAGGAACCATCAACGCGCCAATTGGCCGCAAAGATGGTTCCATTATTGAACGAACAGTCACTGATGCAGGTAAATATGCCGTGACGCATTATACCGTTTTGAAAGAATTCAGCAGATATACGCTTGTTGATGTCCAGCTGGAAACCGGCCGGACACATCAGATCCGTGTTCATTTATCGTATATTGGTCATCCTTTGGCAGGTGATGATTTATATGGCGGGACGACTGCTCATATTGACCGGCAGGCCTTACACTGTCATCAACTGTCATTCGATCATCCAATCACAGGGGAAATGAAAGATTTTTCCGTTGATATGGCAAATGACATGAAGCAATTAAAGAAAACATTTAAGGCGTTCAAGTCAACATAATGGAACGTCTATGAATCACTGCTCCGATGGGACAGTAACGGTCCTTCCGGCGGGGGAAGGGCCGTTCATTAATCCCGCCTTAAATACAGTAAGATCCCTATAACAGAATGATAGAGGATATATAAAATTCAATAAGGGATCAACGCATAAAGGCCCGATTCTGTTAGGGCGTTTACAATGCAGGCGACAAAGGCGTTGCGGTACGACGTTGCGTATCCATTCTTTTTTCCTTCTTTATTCCATCAATTTTTCCACCTTGTTTCAAACATATATTTTTTCGTTCTGGAATGCACATTGAGCACAATACCGATTGCCAGCATATACGTAAGCGTTGAGCTGCCGCCATAGCTCAGGAACGGGAGTGGGAGCCCGGTGATCGGCAGCAGTTGAATGGACATGCCGATATTCTGGAAAATTTGATAAGCAAACATACCTATCATGCCCGTAACAAGGTAACTGCCATACGCATCATTGCTTTGGATGGCGATGTGAATCAACCTGTAGATCAATAAAAAAAGCAGCGTGACGACAATGCTCGAGCCGATAAACCCAAACTGTTCGGCAATGGCCGTGAAAATCATGTCCGTATGCTGCTCCGGTACAGACACCTGCAGGTCGCTAATGCCTTTTCCAAATAATTGCCCTGAGCCAATTGCCATCATTGCCGTAATCAATTGATAGCCATAACCGCCATCAGATTCCCCGGGATTCAGCCACCCAATGAACCTGCCTGCCACATGATCAAGCCCGGATTTATCAAGAAATGAAGCAACATAATCTGGAAAAAAATACCATACGGCACCGATCAGTCCTACAGCACAAAAGCCGATGAAGAAAAGGAAAAATAGAATCCGCCATCGGATGCCCGACACGAGAACCATGCTGCCAGTAATCGCGACAAGTACCAGAAACCCGCCTAAATCCGGCTGCTTTATCAGGAAAAACATGGGCGGAAGTGACAG
The DNA here is from genome assembly GCF_035301675.1 of Lentibacillus sp. Classification (NCBI taxonomy): domain Bacteria; kingdom Bacillati; phylum Bacillota; class Bacilli; order Caryophanales; family Bacillaceae; genus Lentibacillus; species Lentibacillus sp. The sequence goes on from NZ_DATGTT010000031.1 coordinate 54,499, forward strand.
AGCGATCATTTTCGCAAGCAGTATCACATCACTTTTAAAGGTTTTTTCAATGTATTTGTTATTGTGCCGGACGATTACATGTGCAAGCGTCATGACAAGGATGACCTTTATAAACTCTCCGGGCTGGATTGACATACCTGGAAATTGAAACCAGCTCACGGCACCGTTTACTTCGGTGACAATACCGGGCGGGAATCCGACAAAAAGCATAAACAGCGACAATAGGCCAATGCCATATAGAATCCAGGTAATCTGATGAAACCGGTCATAGTCGACCAGCATAACTGCTGCGATAATAAGTCCACCGGCGATATACCACATGCCCTGCTTCAGCCAGTAACCTGAGCCATCACTGGCTGACAAAGTCGGTTCGAGTGTATAGAGGGTAAAAATGCTGACCAGGCCAAGCAGTATAAGTATGGATAATATTGTATAATCTATATTAATTCGGTTCTGCATGATTCAACCTAACTTTCCGTGACATTCGTGTTGTGTTTAGAATAGTTTTTTAAATGCATGTTCAAAAAGGAGGAAAAAAAGGACCGTCATCGGCTAAGTTCGCAACGTCCTGTCGCAACGCTGATATTAGCACGTCAATCGCGTCAACGTTCAAGGCGGCGCAGTTTCGAGCACAAGGAATGCTTCACCGAATCCGCATCACACGCAGGAAAAGCGGTTTTCTTTTCCAAGGAGCGGGTTTCTCTTGTTTGTGGTGAGTTCTGCGCTCGCCACAGGACGTGGGCGTATTTAGCAGAAGGTTCCCTATTCGATGTGTCATTTTTACCGGACTTTTTGAACAACCTTTTTAAGGGAATGATAGATTTAGCGAAAACTTCGCTAAAGCATATGTACCCATTATACCTTTAGTTTACACGAAATCAATCGATAAATTAAGTATTCCGGTGAAAAAAATCACGTCAGGCTAATAGTTCAGGAAAGGTTTGCTATCATGTATAATACAATTGTGGAAGGACGTGATCATATGGAAAATAACGTTTCAGACCAATTATTCTGGGACGAGTTGCAGACACTTGCAACCAATGAACAAATCGAATCTTTTCGTGAAAAATTTTTAGATATGCATCCATATGACCAAGCAGTGTTTTTCATAGAGCAGGTGCGAGAAATACGATTACACATTTATACGTACCTGTCTCCAGAAGAAACGGCAAATATCATGGAACATGTTGAACTTGATGATATCAAGCCGTTGTTTACCGAAATGGATCCGCGGTTTGCAGCCATGGTGCTCGCGGAGATGGCAACAGATGATGCGGTTGATATATTAAACGAACTGGGAAAAGATGTCGTCGTCAGTTTGCTGACTATTATGGACGATAAAAACGCTGCAGACATAAAGGAACTGCTTCATTACGAAGAAAAAACAGCTGGAAGCATCATGACTACCGAATTTGTGGCGATTTATCAGTCAAAGACAGTAAACGATACGATGCAATATCTGAAGGCCGAGGCACCTGAGGCTGAGACGATTTATTATTTATATGTGATCGATGAGGACAAACGTCTTGTTGGTGTGGTTTCACTAAGAGATTTGATTGTGGCTGAACCGGATATACAAGTTGCCGATCTGATGAATGAAAACGTATTGTTCGTATCAGTGGCAAGAGATCAGGAAGACGTTGCCCAGATGATCCGGGACTACGACTTTCTTGCACTTCCAGTCGTCGATTTTCAACGTCATTTGCTCGGTATTATAACAGTTGATGATATACTGGATGTTATGGATGAAGAAGCCAGTGACGATTACTCCAAGCTGGCCGGTGTGTCAGATATGGAACGGCCGCAAGACAGTGCACTCATCTCGACAAAAAAACGACTGCCCTGGCTCATTATCCTTTTATTTTTGGGCATACTTACCGCGAGTTTGATCGGACAATTTGAAGAGGCTCTTGAACAGGTCGCTGTTCTTGCCATTTTTATTCCGTTGCTTGCCGGGATGGCTGGTAACACGGGAACACAAGCCTTGGCAGTTGCCGTTCGCGGTTTGTCGACAGGAGACTATGGGAAACAGGGGAAAATGAAGCTCATGGTCCGGGAAGCTGCCACCGGATTAATTAACGGATTAGTTTGTGGTACCTTGTTAACAACGATTGTGTATTTCTGGCAAGATGACTTTTTCCTTGGACTGCTGGTTGGGTTGTCGATTATGGCAACATTGGTGATTGCGACCTTGGCGGGTGCTTTTGTCCCGATTTTGATGGATAGACTGAAAATTGATCCAGCTGTTGCTTCAGGGCCATTTATTACGACCATCAATGATATTATTTCAATCCTGATTTACTTCGGGCTGGCAACAGCTTTTATGCAATACCTGGTATAGATTCTGACTCATGTTCAATCCGGAAATTACCTGACTCGGCGTTTCTGCCACTTTAACTTCTGGTAGCTGACCTCTGGCATTTAATTAGGCATACACACATTTTATAACTGGTTCATATAATAGGTTGACGAATGGATTATCCCGCTTTAACAGGCAGTAAGCTTCAGCTGAAAAAACTGACTGTAAAGGTATAATTCTTTTAACTGCCATTCAGCAGGGAAAAAGCGCCCCCCACTGAATGAAGTTTCACTTTTCCCCGCATTTAACGGTCAGTAATCCGCCAGAAAACGGCGGCTAACTGACCCTAAATGCCCGATTCTGTTCAACTAACATTCAGTGGGGAAAAGGCGCCCCACTGAATGAAGTTTCACTTTATAAAGGAGTGTATGCTAAATGGGAGACCATAAAAGTGCTAATAGTCCGTTGCTTTACATTCAACAGCCTGGCATGAAGACCCCAAGGGCATCGATGCAAAGCCATTACATGACACCGAAAAAAAAACGTGCGGATAAAATACAAGCCAATCATAAAAGCAGAACACGCCCGGTGAGCCGGAATTACTTTAAGAGACAAGATGACACCGATGAAAACGGGGAGGATATGGAATCCCCAGAAGTGGGTTCCAGTCAGGAGGATGGCCGTCAGGAACGGAAAAGATTTAAAGACATGACATTAGAGGAGCGCATCGATTACTTCCTGAACGCACCTAAGCATGCTCCTGTCATGCGGTGTGAGGTGAAGACAGAGGGACGGAACTACCGAGGTACAATTGTCGATTATCAGGATAACAATGTGTATATGCGTGTTGGCAAACGGACAACACCAACGGCAATACCGTTTGATACGATTAACGAAATACGGCTGCTTGGATTTTAGTGCTGAACGATGGTAATCCACAACCAAAAAAAGGTGCTCCGAAAGAAACGGAGCACCTTTTTAACAATGCATTTTCATTTAGTTGAACGCATTTACCGCCGGCAAGCATGTGACATGGCAGAAGCAGTTTAAGTCGACTGTTATGCAGATACCGGTAGCACACAAATGCTTGGTGTATTGATCAATAGGATTTTTCGGGCAGTTGTCATCATCATGAGGGTCTCTCAACAGTTCGACAACGGCACAGCAATCATCATCTACTTTCTTAACCCGGAAGTAAAAGCTAGATGTCATTTCACCTATATCATCCGGGTTTGCACCGAATCCTTGGAATGGTTTGCAACTATCTTTGCAGTAGAGGATGACTGGTACAGTGTCAAGACCATTTCCTGCATCTGTTTCACCCAGCAAATCACTTATTGACTGCTCGCAGCTGGTCGAACAGCAATTTTCGATAACATCGTTTTGTGCCTCTACGATTTCCCGTAAAATATCGCAGACACAGTTTCCGGTGTGATGATCCTTTCCACAACCCATGAATTATTACCCCTTTCGTGTGTTATTGACTTGGTGTCCCTAATAAGATATGTGTCACTGGGTATATGGTGTGGGCACTCGTCTGCATAACGCAGATATTTCTGAAGTCGGATATCAAAAGCTTTCCGTTAAAACAGCTGATTCGTTGCCAGCACCGGATTTACACTACATTGAAAAGAATCTTTCGTTGTTTTTGGGACATCTGTCTATACCTTATGACATAAAGAACATAGACTAATAACGACCATAATTCAAATTCATTAAGGAGTGTTCATGTGATGTCAGAGCATAAAAAAGTCATTCATGTAAAAGATTTGGTGATTAAAGCTGATAATGTTCACATAGAGCCAAGACGTCCCCGAAGAGATCCATTTTTTGGCCCTTGGATGAGGAGAGATGCGGAAGCGCATGAAGAATCAATCGATAAACATGATAGCCAACATGAGGAAAGCCCCGAAGACAATCGGGGTCGAGGACCAGCTTCCTGGATTTAAATCGTAACGGGTGAGGGCAGCTGTATGGCTGTCTTTTTCTTTAGCTGGCGTGTTTTTAAAAAGTGATGTTTTTAGGAGGAGGCTGAGATGTGGATGATCGATTAATCCGGACACTGCAAGTCATTGAAAAGCACTTGGACAAAAATGAGAAGTGGTTTCAATACCCGGAGAAAAAAATGCACGCAATCAATGCATCAATTCAAGCCTGGGACAAGGAATTTAAGCACGGCATTGCAACATTTGAAAAAATAATGGATGAATTTGCAAAAATAATGGAATAATTTTTAGTATAATAGGTTATAGATTAGTAGAATACAAATGGTGTGTAAGGGAGGCGTTAGGATGGGTTACATTTTACCGGTCAATCATCATCAATATTATGATTATCAAAGACGGACCATTAAGGAAAAAGCGGATCCATTTTACATTGAGCGGCCATATAAAACGATGCTGAGAACAGAGTATCATGATATCTATTCAAATCAGTCGGCAATACTGCCGGGTAACCATCCCGGTTTAAAGCTGAGCACACCCAAGACGCCAACGCCTGACAAACTATATGCCGAATTGACTGGGAAAGGCCGTCATTTCCGGAGAAGCGTTTAGAGTAAAGAACGATGTAAAAGAAGGGGAACTGTTGAATTCGTGTGACAGTTCCCTTTCAAATTTGTCTGCAATTTCTAATCTTTATTATGGTAGAGCATAACAAACAATTTTTGCTGATTTTCCTGCCATTCAGCGTAGAAAACATCTTCAACAGCTGAGATATTTTGTTTGTGGAGTTCATCCGCCAGCCATTGTTTTGTCAGTTTCGCCTCTTTTAGATTGTCCCACACTATTTCACCGTCATTAATGAGCGTTGTTCCTATCTTAACAGGTGTTGGTGAAACATTGAGGTCTGAATTGGTTGGTGTTTGGTATTCCGGTTTTTTTAAGATTGAAATGGTGCCATCGGTTTCAAGAACAGCGTACGCCACTTCTTCAAGGGAGAACACATTCTTGGATCGGAGCAGGTGCTGAAGCTGGTTGATATCCAGCGCATTCTTTTTAATGACATCATACATGAGATGCCCTTTATGAATAACGATAGCAGGCTGACCTTCCAGCAAAGCACGGGACCCTTTGAATTTTTGGGTGAGAATTTCTGTAATGTATAATAATAAGCCCCATACAAAGACCAAAAAGGCAATTTCCGGTATGCCGGATTTTTTTTCAAACAAGGCATTACCGACAAGTTCACCTAAAATGACAGCAGAAATAAAATCAAATGGGGTTAACGAAGAAATTTGTGTTTTCCCAAGTACTTTGACTAAAACGAACAAGGCAAAAAATCCAAAGATTGCATCGGCAAGCATCAGCAAATACTCATTCAATGGCTATTCCCCCCTAATGATACTTCTTTTAGCATAACCACCCATTCGAAATAACATGCAAAAAGGGGGGTGAATGGACGAAAAGAGGGCACCCCGGCACAAAACAGGATACCCTCTTATGATAATGCTTTTGTCATGGTGACGTGCGGGATTCCCGCATCCATAAATTCGTCTGATATAACTTCATAACCCAATCTTTGATAAAAGCGGGTGGCATGCGTCTGGGCATTTAGTTTAGCTTTTTGAAAACCTTCTTTTCTTATGACATCTTCCATTACCTGAATCAATTCGGAACCGTGGGATCTCCCGCGGTGGTCTTTCAGGACACAGATCCGTTCAAGTTTACCATAGTCTTCAGTGAAACGGATGCGTGAGGCTGCGATTGGCACGTCTTTTTCATATCCGATCAAGTGGGTGGCTGCTTCATCGAACTCGTCTATCTCAACCTCAGGCGGTACATTTTGTTCATGCACAAACACTGTCGTCCGCACGTCATAGGCTTGTTCTTTTTCTTCAGGTGTTTCAACCGTTTTGATAATCATACAAATTCCTTGCCAAAAACAAATGATTCATAAACAGTCCATATGTCATTATCCAGCTGATACACCAGGTGAAAACGGTCAATGGTGTCCTCAAACTGTATATCTTTCATACGAAGGCTGCCGTAGACGTCGGAATGCTCATCCTCTGACAGTTTTTGCGCTAGGGTAATATGCGGTACATAGGAATAAGTTTGATTTTCAGGAAATTTACCAGTTTGCATTTTTTCAGCCATGTCAAATAATTCCTGACGTGGGTTCACTTTTAAATAAATGGTGTTGGTGACTGGTGCGAATGTGCTCACCTTATTGATGTTCAGACTAAATGGTTCCATGTCATTTGCGATATGCTTCAACTCTGTTATCAGCTCGGCGATTTTAGCATCGTCCGCCTCAAAAGCTTCTTTCAGCGTCAGATGTGGCGGAATTAATGCATAATGCGGGTCATAGCGTTTACGGTATGAATTTATTTCATCTTGAACCGGTTTTGATGGAAAAATGACAATTCCATATTTCATTTGATAACCTCCTTATTTTATTGCTATTGCTTTGGTTGTTCAAAAAGGACGGTAAAAATCAACAATGGTGACAGTAGACCTTCAACTCAATACCGAGACGTCTTGTGGTGGACACAGTAATTATCCTTTGAAAGTCAGGCTGTTCAAACTGCGCAACCTCGTACTTTCAACACACAGGACGTTGCATTGTCAGCGAGCCCTTTTTACCTTCCTTTTTGAACACGGACTTTTAAGTATACCTTCTATTATAACAAAAAATGAAATGAATAGGAAAGTTAAATTTTAAAATATTTTAAATTGGGCTGAATATCCTAGTGAATGCCCGTTTTAAATCATTTTGCCAATACTTCCAGGTGTGCCGGCCATCCTGGAGCTCATGATAGGTGTAATCCGTGTTTTTTTCTTGCAGCAATCTGTGCAATTCACGGTTGGGCGTCAAAAAGTCTGACTTGTCTCCATCTGTCGTATCAACGGCCGTCTCGGCAGTACCGATTGTATGGTAAATCGTAATCGAGTGAATATCTTTAGCCATCTGAGCAGCCTGTTTCACCGTTTGATCGACATAGGGGGACTGCATGATCACTTTGCCAAATGTATTCGGGTACGTTAAAGCGGTCATCAATGCCAGTGTTCCGGCCAATGAATCACCAATCAAAGCGCGTGTTTGCCCCATGTGGTAAGTGGGGAATAAGTCATCCAAAAACGGTACAGCTTCATGTACGAGAAATTTTCTGTATGAATGGTGCTGGCTGCCATCCGGATGGTATTTATTTTTCCGGTCATATTTATCCCGGTAATGGATTCCGACCAGAATCGTGTTGGCCATATCCCCGTTATCATGCAGGCGATCGGACCATGTCGCGGTACGACCAAGCTGATAGTAATCATCGCCATCCTGCATAATGCCTATTTGATATTTATAGAGCGGCGAAAACGTTTCTGGCTGATAAATTTTCAGTGTCATTGTTTCGTTCAAATAGTGGCTGTCAATTTGTTTTTCAATCATTTTTCCCTTTCGTCCGATAATGCACACCCCCTTTTTATCCTGCACGTAAATGGTGCTAAGCTCAATTCATCATGACGTTTATACCCACATTACCAGTCCACCACGCTTTACAGGATATTCTATGCGTTGTTCTTCAGCTGGCCTTTATACAAATTGTAATAATGACCCTGCCGAGCAATTAATGCCTGGTGCGATCCTTCCTCAATAATTTCACCGTTTTCCAGCATGATAATTTTGTCCGCTTCCTGAATCGTGTTGAGCCGGTGGGCGATAACAAAGCTGGTTCTATCATGCATCAGTCGTTTGAGCGCATCCTGGATCTTTAATTCGGTCACGGTATCAATATTACTTGTTGCTTCATCCAGAATAAGAATCGATGGATCTGCCAATATTGCCCGGGCAATGGTGATCAGCTGTTTTTGACCCTGGCTGATGCCACTGCCGGATTGGTCGAGAACCGTGTCATAGCCATAAGGCAGACGCTCAATAAAGTCATGTGCATTTGCGTCTTTGGCAGCCTTGATAATGGCCTCATCTGTCGCATCAAGTCTGCCGTAACGGATATTTTCCCGTATCGTGGCATGAAAAAGAAATGCATCCTGTAGGACAAATGCCATAAATTTTCGCAGATTGCTTCGTTTAATGTCTTTTAAATCAACCCCGTCCAAGGTGATGGCGCCGCTGTCATAGTTGTAAAATCGGGAAATCAGATTAATAATGGTTGTTTTTCCGGCACCCGTATGTCCGACAAAGGCAACCATCTGTCCGGGGTAAGCCGTAAAACTGATCGCTTTTAAGATCGGTGTTTCCTCATAAGCAAAGGAGACATGGTCAAATTTAAGAAGGCCTTCAGTCGTTTCGAGTTCCTGAGCCGTTCTTTCGTCCGTTTCTTCCTGTTCTTCATCAATGATATTAAAGACACGCTCGGCACCGGCGACTGCTGAGAGTAAATTATTGAACTGGTTCGTTAGTTCATTGAGCGGCCGGGTGAACTGCCGGGCATACTCGGTAAAGATGACAATCACACCAACGGTAACGATCTCATGAACAGCCAGAATACCGCCGGCAAGCCCGATCAGCCCAAAGCTTAAAAAGTTCAGCATATTCATGACTTTGGGAATGAAACCGGTAAAGGTCTGGGCCCAGAATCCGGAATGCTGCAGATTTTCATTGCGTTCCTGAAACGCACGTATCACACGTTTTTCCTGGGAAAATGTTTTGATGACGTGCTGGCCGGAAACCGTTTCTTCCACATAGCCGTTCAGTTCACCCAAATGCTGCTGCTGCAGTTTGTACAATGGGCCGGTTCTTCTTGTGATCCAACGAATCGCCATGAACATGACAGGAATGATGGCCATCGTGATCACCGTCAAAAAGGGGCTTAGTGCCAGCATGACCACAACCGTTCCGATAAGCGTCAGGATACTGGCGAAAATCTGGATGACGGATTGATTCAGTGTATTGTTGATATTATCAATATCGTTGGTGATCCGGCTCATCAGTTCGCCATGCTGACGTTTATCAAAGAACGCAATCGGCAGCCGGTGGAATTGCTGGAATAACTCTTGCCGCAGTAAATAGACCGTGTTTTGAGCAATCCCGACCATCCAATAGTTTTGGAGGAACACGGATAACGAATGGAACACGTAAATGATAAACAGCCAGATGAGCAGCATACCAAGCCCTGATGCTTCCTGGCTCACGATGAAATCATCGATCGCCATCCCGACCATAAACGGACCGGCCAGACTCATCGCTGAACTCAGAAGTACCATCAGAATGACAAGAAAGAGCATGCCTTTTTGCCGTGCCAAGTACGACCAGATACGTTTTACTGTGCCGGCTGTATTGCGGGCGCGGTCGGTTTTATCCTGTTCTTGCCGGCGGCGGAGTTCATCGATTGGTATTTTGTTGTACTGAAAAGGCCGTTTAAATGGTTCTGTCCGCATACGTATACTCCTCTCCAAACTGCGAAGCGACAATCCGCCGGTAAAGCGCTGAACCATGAAGCAGCTCATCATGTTTACCGATTGCCAGTGTTTCGCCATCATTCAGCAGCAAAATCCGATCGCTACTCATAGCTGTTGATACTTTTTGCGTAATAATCAATGTTGTACAGTTATAATTCCGGATAGCTTCAAGCAGCCTTGACTCCGTAGCAAGATCAAGCGCACTCGTACTGTCATCAAGCATCAGAATCTTCGGCTGCCGGATCAGTGCCCTGGCAATGGAGATGCGCTGTTTTTGCCCGCCGGATAAATTGACACCTTTCTGTCCGATTTTGGTGTTGTATTCATCCGGCAGTTCCATGATCGTCTCATGAATTTGGGCGTCTTGTGCAGCTTTGATAACATCGTCTTGGGAAGCATTCTCTTTTCCCCAGGCGATATTGTCGGTAACAGTACCGGTGAACAGGAGCGGGTTTTGTGGGACATAGCCGATACTAAGGCGCAAGTTTTCCAATTTGTAAGCATTGATTGGCCGATCATCGATATAAATGTTACCTTCATTGGCATCATATAAATGCGGAATCAGCTGGAAAAGGGATGTTTTTCCCGATCCGGTTGCGCCCATTACCGCCAGCTTTTCACCTTGATGAACGGTAAAGGAAACGGATTTCAATGCAAACGCCGGCATGTTTGGATAGGCAAAGGATACATTGTCAAATGTTATTTTGCCACGCTTTACGGCTGTTTTGTCATCGTCACCAGCGTTGTCAATAGGAACCGTTTTAACCCGGAGTACCTCCCCAAGCCGTTCAGCTGATGCCTTGGCTCGGGATAACCCCATAATAATAAATGTGAACATTGAAATTGACATGGCCACACGCATCGCATAATTAACAATGGCGACGACATCGCCGGTATTGGTATCTCCTGTCATGGCGAGTGTGTTGCCGTGCCAGATGATAAAAATAAGACTCATATTCATGACAAATAATAAAATCGGCATGGACGCCTCAATAAAGCGAAATGTTTTCCGCATCATGTTGGCCAGATTTTCGTTCGCATCTTTGAACCGGTTTTCTTCGTGATTCCGCCGTAAAAATGCTTTGATCAGCCTTATTCCAGCAAGATTCTCCTGCATGACCTGATTGACGTTATCAACATTGCGCTGTACCCGATCGAACAACCGCGTCGCGATTTTCAGCGTCCATAAAATGAACCCGACCAGAAGCGGTACCGTCACTAGAAAAATTAAAGCAAGCCGCGGACTGACGATAAACGACATCACCACCCCGCCAATGGCAATAAGCGGTGCTTTCGCCATTATCCGGAGCGCCATGAATATCGTGTTCTGCAACTGGCGGACATCATTGGAAAACCGGGTAACAAGCCCCGAAGTCGGATACTGATTCAGATTGGCAAACGAAAAATCTTGTATTTTATGAAAAAGCTGTTTTCGGATATCATAGGCAAACCCAAGCCCTGTGTGTGCGGCATAAAATGAATTGAAAATCCCGGCGATAAATGCCATGAAAGCCATTGCGATCATGATGCCGCCCCACATGATGATATTATTGATATCCTGATTCACAACCCCATCATTAATCACCTTTCCGAGAAATAATGGCAGCAACAGCTCGACGATCAGTTCAATCAATGTCAGCGTGTAAGCTGCCATGATAGGAATTTTGTATGGTTTCAGAAAGGAAAAAACATGCTTCAAGCTGGTGACCTCCGATGTCATTTTGGCAATTGTCCCATTATTATTATAAAGGCAAAACGTTGATAAGCCAAGAATATATTTCGGAAACAGAAATATTTCTTCCTACCTTAAATCGCTTGTTTTTGCTGCCGCAGCCTCCAAATTGTGAACACTTCAGACGGGAGATGGTGAGCTTCAGCCGAATGCTCTGGTGGCCAATACGGGAACTTATATTTGTACAGAACAAGCAGATAATATAACTAAAGTCATTGCAAAGGTGAGGTCAACAAATGCTTTTGTTCATTGGAAAAATAGTTCTTTTATATTTCATAACGATTATTATCATCCGGTCGATGGGAAAATCAGCTTTTGCCCAATTGACAGCACATGATTTGGCGGGAATCTTTTTTGTGATTACACTGGCGACAGGTCCGGTCGTTACAGAGAATCTTGTATACACCGTAACCGGTCTGGTGGTTGTCGGTATTGTGCATATCGGATTTTCCAGGCTTATGCTGTTTAACGGATTAAACAGGATTTTTGTCGGCAAACCAACGATTGTCATTAAACATGGAAAATTTGTACGGAAAAATTTAAAAAGGTCACAGTTTACACTTTCTGAACTATTATCAGAAGTGCGGGAAAAGGGCTACCCGGATATATCGTTAATCGATTATGCGATCATCGAGCCTAATGGCGGCATAAGCATTGTTCCGCAACAGAGTATCGCTCCTGTTACACCGAAACAATTGGAGATTGAAACATCCTATCATGGGCTTCCGATAGCAGTGATCATCGAAGGTAAAATCCAGCAGCAAAATTTGCAGCTTATCAATAAGAATGAACAATGGCTGCGTCAAGAGCTTGCTGATGCCGGCTATCCTGATCGTCGTCAGATTTTCTATGCGGCAGTTCGAGATGATGATTATTCGCTGATCATTGATACAGGAAAGGGAAGTATGGGTGAAGGGTGAAACAATTTTTTGCCCTATTGACAGGTAAAAAATAAAAAAAGATTGACAAGACATGATCATTTGTTTTATAGTAATACTTGTCGATAATTTCATATGAAACATGATTCCGTAGCTCAGCAGGGAGAGCGCCACCTTGACAGGGTGGAGGTCGGTGGTTCGAGCCCACTCGGAATCATCATTTAAAAAATCTGTATCCCTTTAATATGAAAGGGTACAGATTTTTTGTATCATCCGTTAGAATGCGGATCCCGCTATTATTCCTTTTCTTTCTGGTCTTTCAGCTCCTGAATTTCTTTTTCCATACGGTCCAAACGTTCAATGATTGGTTGTAAAGACTCCTGAAGCATCACGCGCAATCGGTCTGCCTTTTCATTATCCATGATTTAATCCCTCCACATTTTGATGTGTTTTACAGTTAATATTAACCCATCACCCTAAATGATAATACTAAAAAGTGGTTTTGAATGTGCCATAAATCACGATTATATCAAAGACTACTGCTGTGATTTGCCGCTTGTGGCTAGTGGACGATTATTAAAAACTGCAAATGTGATGCATGATCAACACAGGTGAACAATGATTCATAGGTCATCTTTGAATTTCTATGAATCATTCAGGACCATTTTGAATACTGTTCAATTCTCTGTCTGAGGAACCAATCGGACTTAACTTTTGATAAAAAAAGTCGCTTTACAGCTGAATTGGTTGTAAAGCGACTTTTAAAAATTAGTATCAGGATGTAGCTACACCACTCTTGGCAGGCGATGTATTTCGTATTAAATAATCAAATGCGCCTAAAGCAGCTGTTGCACCATGCCCCATGGAAATGATGATCTGTTTATAGGCACTGTCTGTACAGTCGCCTGCAGCAAAAATGCCTGGTACACTTGTTGCACCTTTTTTATCGACAACAATTTCACCGGTTTTTATACGCTCAATCGAATCGTCGAGCCACTCCGTATTTGGTACGAGACCAATCTGAACAAAGACGCCTTCCAATTCAATATGGCGCGTTTCCTCTGTTTCACGGTCTATGTAAGTAATACCGTTGACTGTCTCGTCTCCGTTAATTTCTGTTGTTTGAGCGCTGGTGATAACTGTAACATTCGGGAGACTGTATAGACGATATTGAAGTACAGAATCAGCTTTTAATTCCGGCGAAAATTCAAGAACGGTGACATGCTTAACAACTCCGGCAAGATCAATCGCTGCTTCGGTACCAGAGTTTCCGCCGCCAATAACAGCCACATGTTTCCCTTCAAACAATGGCGCATCACAGTGTGGACAATAGGCAACCCCTTTATTTTTAAATTCCTTTTCGCCCGGAACCCCGATTTGGCGCCAGCGTGCACCTGTTGAAAGGATGGCTGTTTTACTTTGCAGAACTGCTCCATTTTCCAGTTCAACTTCAATGTAGTCAGCTTTCTTTTCAATGTTTGTTGCTTGCACCTGATCCATTACATCAACATTGTAATCATTTACATGGTCTCCAAGATTAGCTGCAAGTTTGGGCCCATCTGTCTGTTTGACACTGATGAAGTTCTCAATGGTATTTGTATCCAGAACCTGACCACCAACACGGTCAGTTAAGACGCCTGTACGAATGCCTTTACGTGCCGCATAAATGGCAGCACTGTTGCCCGCCGGGCCGCCACCTACAACAAGCACATCAAATGGATCTTTATCTTTAAATTCGGACGCATCAGGACCACTGCCTAATTCGGCAAGGATTTCGCCCAGTTCCATACGTCCGCTGCCCCATTCTTCGCCGTTTAAGAAGATTGTCGGCACACCCATGATATTTTTGCTGTCCACTTCATCTTTAAAAGCGCTGCCTTCAATCATGGTATGTGAAATACGAGGGTTCAGCACACTCATGATGTTTAATGCCTGAACAACAACAGGGCAGTTATGACAGCTCAGACTGACATACGTTTCAAAATGACAATTGTCCTCAATCGCTTTAATCCGGTCAATGACGCTCTGCTCCACTTTTGGTGGTCGTCCGCTCACTTGGATAAGTGCCATAACTAATGACGTAAATTCATGACCCAAAGGAACACCGGCAAATGTGATACCGGTATCTTCGCCTGCACGGTTCACACTGAAGCTTGGTGTTCGTTTTAATTCTGTTTTTTCAATTTTAATTTTGGAAGAGATGGATGCCAACTCATCCACCAGTTCCAGCATTTGTTTGGATACATCATCTGAGCCGGCACTGACTTTAAGAACGATGTCACCTTCCAATAGCTGAAGATATTGTTCTAATTGTGATTTGATATCCTTATCCAGCATGATTTATCGAACTCCTTAAATTTTACCTACAAGATCGAGGCTTGGCTTAAGCGTTTCGTCCCCTTCTTGCCATTTAGCGGGGCAAACTTCACCAGGGTTTTTGCGAACGTATTGTGCCGCTTTAACTTTATCGATAAGTGTGCTTGCGTCACGGCCGATGCCATCAGCGTTAATTTCAGCAGCCTGAATGACACCATCAGGGTCAATGATGAATGTGCCGCGGTCCGCTACCCCTTTTTCTTCAATCAGCACGTCGAAGCTGCGGGAAATTTCGTGAGATGGGTCCCCAATCATCGTATATGTAATTTTGCTGATTGCTTCTGAATGATCATGCCATGCTTTATGAACGAAATGACTGTCTGTGGATACAGAGTAAACTTCTACTCCAAGCTCCTGCAGTTTAGCGTATTGATTTTGCAGGTCTTCAAGTTCTGTTGGGCAAACGAATGAAAAGTCTGCCGGATAAAAGCAAACGACACTCCAGTGACCTTTCAAATCTTCTTCAGTCACCTCAATAAAATCATCGCCTTCTCTGAAAGCTTGTGCTTTAAATGGTGCTACTTCTTTTCCAATTAACGACATTTTATTTCCTCCTCATTTCTTTATAACAATGGTCATATCATATATATCTTTACATATTATTGATTAATTGACATCGTGTAAAATGTAATATTTTGTTAACTTTGTCGTTAAATTAGTATTGACGCAGAAGTTCTATATTATTCCAATATTAACTTATTTATTTGGTAGGGATTCATGCAGAGTTCATAATTGATTTGGTTCTATTAAAGGTTCATTAAATCATATTAATTTGATATAAAATGCCCCCAAAACCCATTTTCATACGATTATAGTTAAAAGAGCACCGATTCACTTTCAAAAAATATAGTCGGTTTCACTCCTATAATCGAAAAAAATACGCATTTGGGGGCATTGCTTTAAAAAAGCGGCATAAATGATTGCTTGGAGCGGGGACTCATTCGGGTATAGGCATCCTAATAAAATACACGATTAAAAAGGGATTCAGGCGCTTTGTGTCGAATATAAGTGCAAGGATTTTTATGGATTCGCTTAAAACCCTTGCACTTGGAGACGACTGACATCTATAAAATGATGGAAAACCAAGGACGCCCCGCTGAATGAAGTTTCACTGATATAAAGGGATAGCGGGTAATTACTTGATGGAGGCGATAATGTGTCAGCAATTACGGGCTTTATATGTGATGAAAGTTATTTCTGGCATCAGATGGGGAATGGCGCTTTGAATAAGCGGTCCGGCGGGTGGATTCAGGCGGATACCCATGCGGAGAATCCGGAAACGAAGCGCCGTATTAAAAATTTGCTTGAGCGTTCCAAGTATATGGATGAATTGCACCAGATTGCACCAAGATCGGCAACCCGTGAGGAAATTGCCATGAATCACAGTACGACATATATTGACCGGATTAAGGAATTGAGTGATGCGGGCGGTGGTGATGCAGGTGTTCATGCGATTGTCGGGCCGGATTCTTATGAAATTGCCCTGAAGTCTGCAGGTGGTGTGCTGACGTCAGTCGATGCCGTCATGGAGGAACGTGTTCAAAACGCATATGCCCTTGTGCGGCCGCCTGGTCACCATGCTGAACCTGAAGAGGGGATGGGCTTTTGTCTGTTTAACAATGTGGCCATTGCAGCCAAATATGCGCGCAAGAAATATGGACTGAAGCGTATCCTGATTCTTGATTGGGATGTTCACCATGGCAACGGAACAGAGACCGCTTTTGAAGGTGATTCTGACGTATTGTTTATCTCCGTTCATCAGGAAAATATTTTCCCGAAAGATCGTGGTGCCATAACATACACTGGAAAAGGTCATGGCGAGGGGTATAATGTCAACATTGAACTGCCGGCCGGGACGGGGGATGAAGGTTATCGTTATACGTTTGATCATTTAATAGTGCCGATCATTGAACAGTATGAACCGGAATTGATTTTTGTTTCAGCCGGACAGGACGCAAGCCGGTTTGATCCAATTGGACGGATGCTGTTGACGGCGGACGGTTATTTTCAAATGAGCAAGCATATCAGAAGACTCGCTGATAAACATAGCAATGGCCGGTTAATTGCCTGTCATGAGGGCGGGTACAGTACAGCATATGCTCCCTTTTGCACATTGCGGGTAATTGAAGCATTACGCGGGAAGTACAGTCAGGTGGATGACCCGTTTGACCTTGGCTTTCATGAAGGACCGATTTATCCGCATCAAAAAGAATCCGTTCAACGTGCTGTGGACATCCAATCATCTTATTGGAACTTGAAATAGGCAACCAAATGTTTTCGCAGACCGGACAGTTTCCATATCAACCGGAATTCGGATATATCGACTAATTTTCAACCGGGTGCTAGGGATATCAACCAATTTTAAATTTATTGCCCAAATTACCGGTATATCAGCCAATCGCCAAGTATATCTGCCAAGCAAACGCTGATTCCACCCAAATGCAGCAGTCTGAAAATGCCAGCAGCAAAAATCGTTCAACCTGTTTTATAGTATGTTATAATATGACTATTTAACTGTAGAAATTTAATGTGGAAAAGGAGACGAAATGTTGAAGATCGGAATTGATAAGATAGGCTTTTACGCACCACATTTATATGTTGATATGACCAAACTGGCTGACCGTAGAAACGTGGACCCGGATAAATTTACAATTGGTATCGGGCAGGATAAGATGGCGGTTGCCCCGATCACCCAGGATGCGGTCACACTGGCGGCAAATGCAGCACTGGGAATTTTGGATGAGCAGGATAAAAATGACATAGATTTTGTTATTTTCGGGACGGAAACAGGGGTCGATAGTTCCAAGTCAGCTGCTGTTTACGTCCATGAGCTTCTTGGATTGAACCCGTATGCCCGGGCGATTGAGGTTAAACAGGCGTGCTATGGAGCAACGGCAGGCATTCAAATGGCTAAAGCCCATATTGCCATGAACCCGGAGAGCAAGGTGCTCGTGTTGGGTTCGGATATTGCCCGTTATGGTTTGAATACGCCAGGGGAAGCAACACAGGGAGCCGGAGCGGTTGCATTGTTGGTTAGTGCCGCCCCTCACATCATGTCCCTCGAAGATCAAAGTGTTTATGTCACATCCGACATTATGGATTTCTGGCGTCCCGTATACTCTGACAAAGCATTTGCGGACGGCAAATTATCCAATGAGCAATATATGGCATTCTTTTCCAAAGTCTGGCAACAGTACAAAGCGAAATCCGGTCTGGGGCTTGAGAACTTTGAAGCCATCACTTTCCATTTGCCATATACAAAAATGGGCAAAAAAGCGTTAAAGCCGGTTCTTGAGGAAACAACAGAAGACGTGCAGGAACGGTTGAAGGCGAACTATCAATTAAGCACTGGCTACAACCGGAATGTCGGGAATATTTACACCGGTTCACTTTATTTAAGCCTGCTGTCTCTGCTTGAACAAAAAGATGATTTGGCAGCAGGTTCACGCATCGGTCTGTTCAGCTACGGTTCGGGTGCAGTAGGTGAATTCTTTACAGGTATCCTGCAAAACGACTACAGGGACCATCTGCATGTTAAGCAGCATGCTGAGCTGTTTGCAGCACGAAAAGAAGTAACGGTTGACGAATATGAGGCTATTTTTGAAGAAACATTGCCAACCGATGGCTCCCGAGTTGAACTGGATATCAATAACGACCCTGCAAAAATCTGCCTGGCAGGCGTTACGGATCATAAGCGGCAATATGTGAATAAATTACGATAAAACAAGAGCCCATCAGTTGTCATGATAACTGACGGGTTTTTAGTCATGTTAAAGCAATTAGAAATGGCCACAGTATCAAAACGTCTGACTCGAATGTCGACATGCGCTGATAGAATCACAAGGTGCGCTGATAGAATTCCAAAACCCCGCTGATGAGCACGAACTATAGCGGCCCAGCGAGGATTTAGCCAATGCAGAAAGATTGAACTGCACAGGAAGCCTTTAGTTTCGTCAATTTTGGACAGGCTATAAATGGGTGATATCAATGAAGGCGACCGATTTGGAAACAAAGCGCTTTGATAAAGCATTGGATGAGATTCTTGATTTGTTCAACAATCTGGAGGCAGATGAGCCGATTATTCATTTTAAGGAAGAAGTACTGGTAAATATCGAACGTGCCAAAATCAAGTATGGCAGTGACATGGTCGATGAAAAAATCAATACAGTTGTTCATGAAATGCTTTCCTGGCTTGATCTTGACGATGTTCAAACAGACGAAGAAGGAACTGGGGAGCAGGAAGAGGATACCAGCGAGGAATGACTGCTTAAATGCGGGTTGATTGATTGCCGAGCGGTAATATACCAATATGGTGTTTTAATCAAAATGTTAAGGGGGAGTTTTTCATGAAAGGTGTTATCGTCAACCAATCGGACAGATCACTGGAATTGTCCGATATAGCTGAACCTGAAATAAAACAAGGTGAGCTGCTTATAAAGGTGAGTCATGCAGGTGTTAATCGTACGGATATCGCGACCCGTGAAGGAAAATCAGGCTATGCATCCAACCCGGTACTGGGGGTTGAAGTGGCCGGTACGGTGGCTGAAGCGTATGGCAGCTCGTTTTTTTCTCCGGGTGACCGCGTTATGGGCCTGGTATATGGTGGCGGATATGCTGAATATGCCGTCATGCCGGCCGATCGGGCAATGACAATTCCGGAATCGCTATCGTTTATGGAAGCGGCTGCCATTCCTGAAGTTTTCCTGACAGCCTACCAAACACTCTATTGGATCGGCAAATTGCAAAAACAGGAAACCGTCCTGATCCATGCAGGTGCAAGCGGTGTTGGGACAGCCGCCATTCAGTTGGCCAAACAGCTTTCTGATGCGAAGGTAATTGTAACAGCCGGATCGACGAGAAAGCTGGACTTTTGTCGGGAGCTCGGTGCTGATATTCTGATCAATTACAAGACGCAAGCATTTGATGAAGAAGTTTTAAAAGCAACTGACGGCGAGGGAGCCGACCTGATCCTTGACTTTATTGGTGCCGATTACTGGGATAAGAATCTAGCCAGCATTAAAAATGAAGGGCGCTGGGTTCTCATTGGTGTACTTGGCGGCGGCGAGCTTGAAAAAGTAAATTTAATGTCAATCATGTCTAAATACATTCAGCTGACAGGAACATTATTGACGCCAAGAAGCGATGTATACAAAGCTGAGTTGAGCCAGGAATTCATCAAGGCTGCCGGAACATATCTGGAGCAGACAAGCATCCGGCCGGTAATCGATGTTACATTCCCGCTTGAAAAGGCAAACGAAGCCCACCAGCATATGGAAGATAATCGAAATATCGGAAAAATCATCTTAAGTATGCCACCGGTGGAAAAATAACTGATTGAAAACCGTAAACCTTGTAACGAATGGGGTTTGCGGTTTTTTTGGTTAAGCATAGGAACGTTTGTTTGCTTAGGTTATCGTTTAATGGTATAATACGAACAATAGTTCTCGTGGGGGTTACTGTTATGGATCGTTTACTGTTTAAAGCGACGCAAACCGGACAAAAGCTGGAAATGATTTATTTGGACGCAGACGATAACATAACGTACAGGGTTGTCCGCATTTTAAGCATCAAAGCTGATACGATTAACGCATATTGTTATTCACGGCGTCACATAAGAACGTTTAAACGGACCAATATTTTGTCTGTCGGACCGGTTCGTAAAAAAGGGATAGGCGCCTAAATAACTGATCATCTTTCAGTCATTAGAAATTCAGCAATTATTCGATAAATAACCACATGATTCTCCTCTAATCACTAGCATTTCAAAGCAATCCTTAGCATACGCTTGTATTAAAAAGTATAAGCGTTTAACTTTTACATGAATGATGGAAAATCAACAAATAAAGAATTTTCTTAAAAATCCGTTTACTGTTAAGATAGGTTATGATAAACTAATAGAAATCTTCAGGGGAGGAGAATTCGACTGATGCAAACATACTGGAAACGATTCACGACCCTATTTATTTTATTTGGGCTCATGACTTTCCTGGCAGCGTGTGGGGGGTCAAGCAATGAATCAGAGGGTGCTGAAGAAGGATCAGACGATTCGGGAGACAACAGTGAGCTGCAGGATTCCTATACAGTCGCAACGGACTCATCCTTTGTCCCATTTGAGTTTGAAGAAGACGGTGAGTATGTCGGATTTGATATTGATTTGATTAATGCGGTTGCTGATGAAGCGGGTTTTGACATCGAACTGGAAGTAACCAATTTCGATGGTATTATCCCTGGGCTGCAGACAGGTTCTTTTGACATTGCGATTGCCGGTATCAGTATAACGGAAGAACGTGCAGAGAAAATTGATTACAGTGACCCATATTATGAATCAGGTCTTGCTATCGGTGTTCCAAGTGATAACGAGGACATAAACGGTATTGAGGATCTGGAAGAGAAAACGATTGCAACACGTCTTGGCTCAACGAGTGCAGCATATATTGAGGAAAATATCGATAATGCTGATCCCAGTCAGTTTGAGCAGCTTGATCAAGCTTATTTAGCTGTTGAGAATGGCAGCGCGGATGCTGTTCTGTATGATGCGCCTAATGTCAATTACTATATTCAGACTACCGGTGACAACTTGAAAGTAGTTGGAGACCTGTATCAGGCTGAAGATTACGGTATTGCTATTTCCAAAGGACAGGAAGAACTGGTGACCGCCATCAATGATGCACTGGCAACATTGAAAGAAAATGGCACATACGATGAAATTTACGAAAAATGGTTTGGAAAAGCACCTGAATAATATAGCTGTGTTAATTAAAAAAAAGAAGAACTAAGGCTTATCGCCATTAGTATTGATAGGTCTTAGTTTTTTCTTTTTGGCAGACGGGAACGCGTAAATGCTTTCTGTCTGTATAAGTGCAACAAAGATTTTGCCGCAAAAGGCACAGCGCTCATTCAAGTTTTAAAAGAGGTGATCGAATGATAGGAAGATTTAATTGGGCAGGCGTTGTTGAGTTTCTGCCGCAGTTAATGACCGGTTTGTATTATACCTTATTAATATCTGTTGTCGGGCTTTTGATCGGATTTATTTTAGGCGGAATATTTGGGCTCGGCCGTATTTCCAAAAGCAAAATCATTCGGGGGATATCCGTCGTGTATATCGAGGTTATCCGGGGAACCCCTGTATTGGTGCAGGCGATTTGGATTTATTTTGCACTGCCTCTTATTATCCAGTTTGAAATAGCGTCGATTTCAGCTGGTATTGTTGTCATTGCTCTGAACTCCGGGGCATACATTGCCGAAATTGTGCGAGGGGCTGTCCAGTCGATCGATAAAGGGCAAATGGAAGCCGCCCGCTCACTCGGGTTAAATCATGGACAAGCCATGCGCTATATCATTTGGCCACAAGCTTTTAAGCGAATGATTCCACCACTCGGCAACCAATTTATTATCAGTATTAAAGATACATCACTGTTATCTGTGATTTTAGTGCCGGAATTGATCTTCCAGGGGCGCTTGATTGCAGCAAACCATTTTAACGCTGTTGAAATCTATACAACGGTGGCTGTCTTTTACCTTGCCATAACATTAACATTGTCCTTTGTTCTGCAGCGAATGGAAAGGAGGCTGGATATCTGATGATTACCGTTAAGGATTTACACAAACAATTTGGCGATAACGAGGTTTTAAAAGGAATCGACTGTAAGATTGAACCGTCTGAGGTGGTTTGCGTCATCGGTCCAAGCGGTTCAGGAAAAAGTACATTTCTCCGCTGTCTCAACATGCTTGAGCCGATCACGAGTGGTGAAGTTGTCGTCGACGGGAATAATCTGAATGATCCAAAGACCGATATCAATATGGTGCGAACAGAAGTGGGGATGGTTTTCCAGCAGTTCAACCTTTTTCCGCATAAAAAAGTGATTGAAAATCTGATGCTTGCACCGCAAAAAGTGCGTAAAATTACGGATGAGGAAGCGCGGAAAAGATCAATGGATTTGCTTGAAAAAGTCGGCTTGGCGGATAAAGCTGAACAGTACCCACAGCAATTATCAGGCGGACAGCAGCAGCGGGTTGCGATTGCCCGTGCACTGGCGATGGAACCGAAGATGATGCTGTTTGATGAACCGACGTCTGCATTGGATCCTGAATTGGTCGGCGAGGTTCTGGAAGTAATGAAACAGCTGGCAAACGAAGGGATGACAATGTTTGTGGTGACACATGAGATGGGATTTGCCCGTGAAGTCGGTGACAGGGTATTGTTTATGGACGAAGGGGTGATTGTTGAAGAAGGTGTTCCGGAACAATTATTTTCCAATCCGCAATCAGAGCGGACAAAAGAATTTTTGGATAAAATTTTATAGCATTTACTGGAAAAGGCAGGGCAAAATCAGTTACCCGTTCCATTACCTGTCACAAACATTAAAAATGTAAACAAAAATGACTATCGATTGGTAGTCATTTATTGATATGAATGTTTTTCTGCATTACGATATGTAGGTTAATTTGTTGGGCAAAACAGCTATGACTTGCAGAAGAATGTACCAGTTTTTTCCTAAAATCAGGCTGAATATCAGCTTGAATATATAGCCCATGAAAATCCCAGACCCATTGTAATCCCGGCATTTCTTAAGTGTTTAAAATGCCCAATTCATCAAATACGGCTTTTAAAGCTTTTGGCAGTTGATTATTCATGTCATGATTCGCTATCATAGTAGTAGGCACCTCGCTATTGGTCGTTTTTTCTGCATAATTAAACGATACCAAAAGTCGGGGTGTGTTTCCTTTATTGTGTTGTCAAGGAACATAATGCAGGAGCCAATGGATGGTGCCGCAGTTCAATTAAAGCGTATTTTTAGTCTGCGAAAGTTGCGTAATATATAAGTGAAAAAATAACGAATAGGGAAAAAGGGGTTGAAAAATGGATCTAAGATATCCAATTGGGAAATTACAAGTTCCTAAAAACGTAACATTAGAAAATATTCAAGAGTGGCTGAAGGAAATTGAAACTTACACGATTCGATTAAGAGAAACTGTTGACTCATTAAGTGATGAGGAATTAAGAAGAACATATCGTGATGATAGTTGGACAGTTCATCAACTTGTTCACCACATTGCAGATTCTCAGTTGAACATGTATCAACGTTTGAAGCTGGCTTTAACAGATGAGAATCCAACAGTACCAGCTTTTGATCAAGAAAAGTGGGCTATTCAACCGGATACAAAGCTTCCTATAGAAAGCTCTATTAAAATGCTAGAAGGCATAAATGAGCGCATCGTATCTTTAGGGTATAGTTTAACTGAAGAGCAATTAGATCGAACTTTTACTCAGCAGGAAAACGGTGAAATAACAGTTGCAACAAAAGTTGCAAAATTAGCTTGGCATGAAGAGCATCACTTAGTCCATATAAAAATCGCATTAACAAAATAATACAACATGCATGGAAATGGCTTATCGAACTTCGATAAGCCAATTTCTATTTTGAGAAATCCCTTCAAATATAGTGATGTTTGCTCAAAAATGAAATTAAACCACTGGGGATGAAGTACGCAAGAGTATGAATTCAGTCATTATTCAGTTTACTTATCTTGATAAAGGTTATATACTAGTCTTGTTAGGAAAAAAACAGATTTTCATTTAGTGTGAAATGGTTATCATCATTTCCACTGACCGACACTTTAAGCAAAATCTCAAACATTATTGATGAAATAAAATAGCTTATTATAAATCAAGGAGGATTTTAACGTGGCAGAAGATCGTTATCAACAAGGATTGGATAAATTAATGGAGCTTACTAAACCAGACAGTGACAATCCAACTGGTCATATGGATATTG
>NZ_DATGTT010000032.1:0-32663 GCF_035301675.1 Lentibacillus sp.
CGCACAGGTCTGGCAGCAATAGCGGAGAGGACACACCTGTTTCCATGCCGAACACAGAAGTTAAGCTCTCCAGCGCCGATGGTAGTTGGGGTTGAACCCCTGCAAGAGTAGGACGCCGCCAGGCATGACAGAAGAGGCTGAGCCCAACATAATTTGGATCAGCCTCTTTTATTATTTCTGTTATGAAAGGGCGTACATGACTTTTATGTTATATAGAAGGCCAGTTTAAACAGCATTTGAAATTATTTCACATCATATATTTAAAGTAACCCGTTAAAACCCGTTAAAATAGCAGGAGGGAGGTTTAGCCGATGTTCGACTATTTGACTGAACATATTGGGGATAATTTTAATATTATTATGATCCGCATTGTAATCGCCTTGATCTTATCTGGATTGATTGGTTTTGAACGGGAATTAAAAAACCATTCTGCAGGCTTCAGGACACATATACTGGTAGGCGTGGGTGCATGTCTGATGATGCTGTTGTCATTATATGGCTTTGAGACGTTGATTCCAGTATATGACAATATCCGCTTTGATCCAGCTCGGATTCCGTCTTACGTTATAAGCGGTATTGGCTTTTTGGGTGCCGGTACAATTATCGTGAACGGCATGACCATCCGCGGTTTGACAACTGCCGCATCCATTTGGACAGTCGCTGGGCTTGGTCTTGTAGTTGGAGCCGGTATGTACGCTGCGGCTGTTTTTACAACTTTTATTATTTTACTGAGTCTCATCTTCCTGAATAACTTTGAAAAATTATTCAGGAGAAAAAAACCTTATCAAATTGAAATAACAGCACTTCCCGGGTTAACAATTAATAGCGTCGTATCTGTCTTTGAATCCTATTCGCTGACGATTAATCAAGTGAACATCGAACGGATTGATGATGAACTGCGAAATATTATCGTAAAAATTGAGCCATATAAAGAATTAAACCAGGTAGAGCTTTTTGAAGATATATCAAAAATTGACTATGTCAAAAATATATCGGAACGAAAATAACAAATGAAGCACGAAGGTCAATATGGTTGTATGTCTGAAGTTTATTTCGGAACCTTATAAATCATGTCAATTCTGCAGTCCAAATGAAGTTTCAATTCCTTTTAAGTTGTCTAAGCTAGTGATAAGATTACTTGCATCTTTGTGCGTATTACGTATAATGGAAGTATAGTCAAAGTTAGTCAAAGTCAAAGCCATTTAAACAACTGCACATCAATGATGAAGAGGATGAGGAGATATGCGTAATATTTCTGATATCATAGAACAGCATTTAAAACAGATTTTGGAAGCCGCGGGCAGGGATATGGTTGATATAAAGCGAAGTGAATTAGCAGAGGAATTTCAATGTGTGCCGTCCCAAATCAATTATGTGATTAAAACCCGTTTCACTGTGGAAAAAGGGTATATAGTAGAAAGTAAACGAGGAGGCGGCGGATATATCCGGATCATAAGAATTAAACATCAGGACAAAGCGGCGTTAATCGATGATATTATTGGAATGATCAATCCGAGTGCTTCACAGCAGGCGGCATTGGATGTGCTTGAACGGCTGATTGAAGAAGAGCTGGTGACAGAACGAGAGGCAAAAATAATGTTAAGTGCCATTAACAGGGAGACGCTTGCATTTCAGCTGCCATTGCGTGATGAAATTCGTGCACGGATTTTAACGTCGATGCTGACAACGCTGAAGTATTTAAACAGCTAATCAAGGGGGGACTAACGTGGAATGCCAGGAATGCCATGAGCGGCCGGCGACACTTCATTTCACCCAAGTGATCAACGGTGAAAAAACAGAGGTTTATGTGTGTGAGATTTGTGCAAAAGAAAAAGGCTATATGAATTATCCAGAAGAAGGGTATTCACTGCACCACTTGCTGTCCGGATTGTTAAATTCAACATTCGAAAGTCCGAAAAGTACGGCAGGCCAGCAGACAGAAGAATTGCAATGCCCAAAATGCGAAATGACACTGTCAGAATTTAAGCGGGTGGGCAAATTCGGCTGCCCGGATTGTTATGAGACGTTTGCCGCCAACCTTGATCCCATCTTTCGCCGTGTTCACAGCGGTAATACAAAGCATTATGGAAAAATCCCGGCGCGCATCGGCGGGGATATGCGTCTCAAGAAGCAAGTTGATGCCCATAAGGAAGAACTTCAGCGGTTAATTAAAAATGAAGCATTTGAAGAAGCCGCGACCATCCGCGACAAGATTAAAGCACTGGAAGAACAGACGCGGGGTGATGACACATGACACTGCAGGACTTTATGAATGAAGCGATCAGTCCATGGATGCGTGAAGAAGGACCTGACAGCGATATCGTGTTAAGCAGCAGGATACGGCTGGCTCGAAATTTTGTCCGATATTCTTTCCCGATCCTGGCCAACGAAAAGGATTTGCAATATATTAATGAATTCATCTATCAGGAATATGAAAACCAGTCATTCCAGGACTATCATGATTTTTCATTTGTTCCTATTAAAGATTTGACCCCTGTGGAAAGACGCGTTTTAGTTGAAAAGCATTTAATCAGTCCGCATTTGGCGGAGCGGAATCATGCATCAGCGGTGCTTATATCTAAAAATGAACAAGTTTCAATTATGGTAAATGAGGAAGACCACCTCCGAATACAGCTTTATTATCCCGGCTCTCAGTTGAACAAAGCCCTGAAAAAGGTATTCGAACTGGATGATTGGCTGGAAGAAAAAATCGATTATGCCTTTGATGAAGAGCGGGGGTATTTGACCGGGTGCCCGACGAATGTCGGAACCGGTATGCGTGCGTCAGTCATGATGCATTTGCCAGCTTTGTCCTGGACTCAGCAGATTAACCGGATGATCCCGGCTATTAATCAGCTTGGGCTGGTTGTCCGCGGCATTTACGGGGAAGGCAGCCAGGCAACGGGGAACATTTTCCAGATATCTAACCAAATAACGCTCGGAAAGTCGGAAGAGGACATCGTAGAAGATTTGCAGAGCGTTGTCCGCGAGCTTATTGAACACGAACGCAATGCAAGAAACCAGATCATGGACCAGTCGCAAATCAGGCTGGAGGATCGGATTTACCGTTCCTATGGTGTGTTAACGTGCAGCCGGATTATTGAATCAAAAGAAGCGGCAAAATGTTTATCGGATGTCCGGCTTGGAATTGATTCAGGAATTATTGAAGATGTTCCCAGAAATATTTTGAATGAGTTAATGGTGCTTACACAACCCGGTTTCCTCCAGCAGTATGCGAAAAAGACACTGACACCTAATGAACGGGATGTGCTAAGGGCGTCACTTATTCGTGAACGAATGCAATTAGAGAACTAGGTAGGAGGAAAAGTATATGATGTTTGGACGTTTTACAGAACGCGCACAAAAAGTATTGGCATTGTCTCAAGAAGAAGCGGTAAGGCTAGGGCACAACAATATTGGAACAGAGCATATACTGCTTGGGCTTGTCCGTGAAGGGAACGGCATTGCAGCCAAAGCACTTGAGTCTTTGAGTCTGGAAGTAACCAAGATTCAGCAGGAAGTGGAAAATCTAATCGGCACGGGCAAACAGCCGATGCAAACAATTCATTATACACCGCGTGCCAAAAAAGTAGTGGAATTGTCGCAGGATGAAGCACGCAAGCTCGGGCATTCGTATGTCGGAACAGAACATATCCTGCTTGGCCTGATTCGTGAAGGGGAAGGTGTGGCAGCACGTGTCCTTAACAACCTCGGTGTCAGCCTTAATAAAGCACGCCAGCAGGTCCTGCAGCTTCTGGGAAGCAATGAATCACAGGCTGGCCGCCACAACAGGAGTTCACAGTCATCGAACGCCAACACACCAACTCTTGATTCACTGGCACGTGATTTAACCGAAAGTGCCAAGGAAGGTAACGTCGATCCGGTTATCGGCCGCAGCGAGGAAATTGAGCGGGTTATCCAGGTGTTAAGCCGGCGGACTAAGAATAATCCGGTTCTGATCGGTGAGCCCGGCGTTGGTAAAACAGCTGTTGCAGAAGGTCTCGCCCAGCAAATCGTCAACAACGAAATCCCGGAAATACTTCGTGACAAGCGCGTCATGACGCTTGATATGGGGACGGTTGTTGCCGGCACTAAATACCGTGGTGAGTTTGAAGACCGGCTCAAAAAGGTGATGGAAGAAATTCGCCAGGCAAACAACATTATTCTGTTTATTGATGAATTGCATACATTAATTGGTGCAGGTGGTGCAGAAGGGGCAATCGACGCCTCCAATATTTTAAAGCCGGCGCTGTCCAGGGGAGAACTTCAGTGTATCGGTGCTACCACGCTGGATGAGTACCGTAAATATATCGAAAAAGACGCGGCCCTTGAACGCAGGTTCCAGCCGATTCAAGTCGATGAACCGACGCTGGATGAAACAGTACAGATTTTAAAAGGATTGCGTGATCGGTATGAAGCTCATCATCGTGTGACCATCACAGACGAATCCATTGAGGCGGCAGCCAATTTATCTGACCGATATATTACAGACCGCTTTCTGCCTGATAAAGCCATTGACCTGATTGATGAAGCCGGTTCAAAAGTCCGTTTAAGCTCCTATACAGTTCCGCCAAACCTAAAAGAACTTGAGAAGAAACTTGAGGATGTGCGCAAAGAAAAGGATTCTGCTGTTCAAAGCCAGGAATTCGAAAAAGCTGCTTCATTACGTGACTCCGAGCAGCGTTTGCGTGAGGAATTGGAAGAAACAAAAAATGAATGGAAAGAAAAGCAGGGTCAAAAAGATTCCGAGGTGACGATAGAAGACATTGCTAAAGTCGTTTCCACCTGGACAGGGGTGCCTGTTTCCAAGCTGACAAAAGACGAAAGTGAGCGGCTCCTGAACCTGGAAGATACGCTGCATAACCGGGTAATCGGCCAGGATGAAGCGGTTGAAGCAGTGGCCAAAGCCATCCGCCGGGCACGTGCCGGACTGAAGGATCCCAAACGTCCAATCGGGTCTTTCATTTTCCTTGGTCCTACCGGTGTCGGAAAAACAGAACTTGCCAGAGCACTGGCTGAAGCCATGTTTGCTGATGAAGAGGCTATGATCCGGATTGACATGTCGGAGTATATGGAAAAACATGCCACCTCCCGTCTGGTAGGCTCACCTCCGGGATATGTCGGTTATGATGAAGGCGGACAGCTGACGGAGAAAGTCCGGACAAAGCCATATTCGGTTGTATTGCTGGATGAAGTGGAAAAGGCACACCCTGAAGTATTTAATATTTTACTGCAGGTGCTTGAAGATGGGCGTCTGACCGATGCCAAAGGACGTGCCGTTGATTTCCGAAACACTGTCCTGATTATGACATCCAACGTTGGTGCCAACGAGCTGAGACGAAATAAATATGTCGGGTTCACACTTGATGATGACCAGGAACAAGACTATCAGAACATGAAATCAAAGGTGACCGACGAATTGAAAAAAGCATTCCGTCCTGAATTCCTGAACCGGATTGACGAAACAATCGTATTCCATTCATTAGAACGGAAACATATGAAATATATCGTCAATCTGATGATTAAACAGCTTCAGATTCGACTGAAACAGCAGGATGTTGAATTCAGTCTGACTGACAAAGCCGTTGAGAAAATTGCCAATGAAGGGTTTGACCCGGAATATGGCGCGCGGCCATTGCGCAGATCAATTCAGAAAAACATCGAGGATTTGCTTTCCGAGGAGCTGCTTAAGGAAAACTTCGAAAAGGGCGAAAAAGTGAAAATCGGCCTTAACAATAAAGGAGAATTCATTATTTTGCCGTAATAAAGCCATTTTAGCGGGAAAGTGATGTCCAAAAAGCTGGAAGGAAGCAACCTTTCAGCTTTTTGCGTTGCAGCGGAGCGGGCAGTCAGATGTTATAATTAAGGATGTTCAAAAAGCACGGTAAAAGCTTTATCCTGCTATTGAACAGATATTTTTTGGTTTGTGGAATAAATATGGAACGAAATTTATGAAAATGATAGAAAGCTGTAACTTTTATGTGATGTCAATCGTATATAATAGAGAATATAGCGAAGGGAAAGGTTCATATTGGCTAAACGGAAAACGAAGTATGTTTGTCAGGAGTGCGGCTATGAATCTGCTAAATGGATGGGAAAATGTCCGGGCTGCAACAATTGGAATACACTCGTTGAAGAAATAGATGCATCATCTGCGGGCGGCAGGCATACAATGAGCAGGGACGGTAAATCTGCCAGCCAGCCTGAAAGCATTACATCGATTGAAACTAAAAAAGAACCCCGGATAACAACCGGGATGAAGGAATTCAACCGGGTGCTTGGCGGGGGCATTGTTCCCGGATCGCTTGCACTGATAGGCGGTGACCCGGGGATTGGGAAGTCTACATTGCTGCTGCAGGTATCCTCGCAGCTTGCTGAGAAGCAATTGCCGGTTCTCTATATCTCCGGTGAGGAATCAATCCGGCAGACAAAACTGCGGGCTGACAGGCTTGGCGTCAGCTCAGATTTATTGTATGTGCTGGCGGAGACAAACTTGCTTGATATCATCAACCAGATTGAACAAATAAAGCCGGCGCTCGTTGTGATAGATTCGATTCAGACAATCTACCGCGAAGAAGTGACCAGCGCCCCCGGAAGTGTTTCCCAGGTGCGTGAAAGCACTGGCGAATTAATGCGTATTGCCAAATACAACGGCATCCCTATATTTATTGTCGGGCATGTGACGAAGGAAGGGG
Organism: Lentibacillus sp.; assembly: GCF_035301675.1. NCBI lineage: Bacteria > Bacillati > Bacillota > Bacilli > Caryophanales > Bacillaceae > Lentibacillus > Lentibacillus sp. The sequence goes on from NZ_DATGTT010000032.1 coordinate 6,696, forward strand.
CGATCGCCGGGCCAAGGATGCTGGAGCATATGGTGGATGCTGTCCTTTATTTTGAAGGGGAACGTCACCATGCATACCGTATTCTGCGCGGGGTGAAAAACCGCTTTGGAAGTACGCACGAAATGGGTATTTTTGAAATGAAGGAAGAAGGGTTAAGGGAAGTCATGAACCCGTCCGAGATTTTTCTTGAAGAAAGGTCGCAGGGAGCAGCCGGATCCACTGTGGTCGCTTCGATGGAAGGAACCCGGCCGGTACTGGTGGAGATCCAAGCGTTGATTTCGCCAACGAGTTTCGGGAATCCACGGCGCATGGCAACCGGTATTGATACTAACCGTGTACCGCTTCTGATGGCGGTGCTTGAAAAACGTGTAGGCCTCATGCTGCAGAATCAGGATGCATACATTAAAGTGGCCGGCGGGGTAAAACTGGATGAACCAGCCATTGATTTGGCCGTGGCCGTCAGCATTGCGTCAAGTTTCCGGAATCAGGCGACAAGACCGGAAGATATCGTGATTGGTGAAGTTGGACTGACCGGGGAAATCAGACGTGTGGCCCGGATCGAGCAGCGTGTGCAGGAAGCGGCAAAGCTTGGCTTTAAGCGGGTTATCTGTCCACAGAAAAACTTGGAAGGCTGGGTTCCCCCTGAATCGATTCAGGTTGTGGGTGTCAACACGGTCGGGGAGGCACTGGATGAAGGTTTGACACGCTGATCCGGCAGCTTTAATTTTTTCACACAGTCCATATCATTAAATTGACAGGCTATGCGAAAAGTGATAAAATGAATTGTTTTCTAAATTGACTCACTTTTGTGGTTATGATAGGCTTTAAGTGATACTATACATTAATTTTGGTCAATGACGGTTATTCTATAAAAAATGGGTAATAATAACGATAGGAGGTGAGTAATGGTGCTGAAAATGATTGTCCATTTATTTTTTATCATTAGTGGAGGTACCATTGGGTTTTTGTACATCCCGGAGATTGTCAGACTGTTGGATTTTACCGACGCGGCTTGGGTTGCATCCCCTTATTTAGGCATGATCATAGGTGCAATTATATTATTTGTTTTCTCTTATTTTGTCGCGGGTCATATCGTCGGATTTTTGCGCTGGATTGAAGAGGCCCTAATTAAGATTCCGGTAAGTGACTTGCTGTTTGGAAGTTTTGGTCTGATTGGCGGTTTAGTGATTGCTTATTTAGTGAACATCCCGCTGACAGACATCAATATTTATCTCGTTTCGCAGGTTTTACCGCTCTTTATTACCATTTTACTTGGTTATTTCGGATTTCAGGTTGGTTTCAGACGACGGGATGAATTAATGAACCTGCTTAATTTTAACCGGAAAGAACGGGATAAAAAACGTGTTTATGAGGGGGATACTCCTCAGAAAACCCTGCCGAAGTCCAAAATTTTGGATACAAGTGTTATCATTGACGGTCGTATCGCTGATATTTGCCAGACAAACTTTTTAGAGGGAACAATTGTCATCCCTCAATTTGTACTTGGCGAGCTGCAGCACATCGCTGATTCGTCCGATGTACTGAAACGCAACCGCGGGCGTCGCGGACTTGATGTTCTCAACCGGATTCAAAAAGAATTGCCAGTGGAAGTTGAAATTTACGAAGGTGATTTTGAGGATATTCCGGAAGTGGACAGCAAGCTGATTAAACTTGCGAAAGTAATTGATGGCATCGTTGTCACCAATGATTTCAACCTGAATAAGGTGTGTGACTTGCAAGGTGTGCCTGTTTTGAATATTAATGACCTGGCCAATGCCGTCAAACCGGTTGTTCTGCCCGGCGAGGAATTAATGGTTCAAGTGATCAAAGACGGCAAGGAGCACAATCAGGGCGTCGCTTATCTGGATGATGGCACAATGATTGTGGTGGAAGAAGGTCACGATTATATCGGCAAGAAGATTGAGGTTCTGATTACAAGCGTGCTGCAGACATCGGCAGGAAGAATGATCTTTGCAAAACCAAAATTACTTGAAAAAGCTTTATAAAAACGGTATAAATTAAGAAGGAAACAAAAAGTGATAACGCCACGTGTTATCACTTTTTATACGTATGATATATTTGTCATTTACTCATAAAAAAGAAAGGAGCACCACCATGATAAATCAGGTTCGAGTACGCTATGCGCCCAGCCCGACCGGTCATTTGCATATTGGGAATGCACGTACAGCCTTATTTAATTATTTATATGCGAAACATTTTGACGGAAAATTTATTATCCGGATTGAAGATACAGATACCAAGCGCAATGTTGCCGGTGGAGAAGAAAGCCAAATGTTGTATTTGAAATGGCTCGGCATTGAGTGGGACGAAAGTGCTGATATCGGCGGTGATTACGGTCCATACCGCCAGATGGAGCGGCTGGAAATCTATCAGCAGTATGTTGACGAGCTGCTCGAGAAAGGTTTGGCTTACAAATGCTATATGACCGAGGAAGAGTTGGAAAGGGAGCGCGAAGAACAGCGTGCCAAAGGACAAGTTCCGAAGTATTCCGGTGCCCATCGTCAGCTGACAGCAGAACAAATTGAAGCGTTCGAACAGGAGGGGCGTAAGCCGAGCATCCGTATGCGCGTTCCTGAGAATAAATCGTATATGTTCAATGATATTGTAAGGGGCAATATCACGTTTGAGTCCAGTGATTTTGGTGATTGGGTCATTGTCAAAAAGAATGGTGCACCGACATATAACTTTGCTGTGACAATTGATGACCATCTGATGAGAATCACAGATGTATTACGCGGTGAGGAACATATTTCGAACACGCCAAAACAAATGATGGTCTATGAAGCATTTGGATGGGAACCGCCGAATTTCGGCCATATGACCCTGATCCTGAATGAAGAGCGCAAAAAGCTGAGTAAACGTGATGAACATATTCTGCAATTCATTGAACAATACCGCAACCTGGGCTATTTGCCTGAAGCCTTGTTTAACTTTATCACACTGCTTGGCTGGTCACCGGTCGGTGAAGAAGAGATCTTCACGCAGGAGGAACTGATTGAGATTTTTGATCCGGAACGACTGTCGACGTCGGCTGCAATTTTTGACCAGCCGAAACTGAAGTGGATGAATAACGAATATATTAAAGCTGCAGATACTGAACGAATCATTGAGCTGGCGATGCCGCACCTGATCGAAGCAGGAAAGTTACCGGAAAATATGGATGCATCCACAAGAGAGTGGGCTGAGAAAGTGATAGCGCTGTACCAGGAGCAGCTGCGGTACGGTGCTGAGATTGTTGAACTGACTGAGTTGTTTTTTAATGAGTTCATCAGTTACGATGAAGAGGCCATGGATGTGCTGCAGCAGGAGCAAGTCCCTGAAGTGCTTCAGGTCTTCACGGATAAGTTGATTCACCTGGAGAATTTCGAGAAAACTGCCATTAAACAACAGATTAAGGCAACCCAAAAGGAAACCGGTCACCGCGGCAAAAAGCTATTCATGCCAATCCGCGTGGCAACGACCGGTCAGACACACGGGCCAGAGCTGCAGGCAGCCATTGAATTATTGGGCAGGGAAACTGTTGTGAGCCGTCTGGATAATTTATTGAAACAGCTCGGAGCTTAATAATTCACATTTGCAACTGAATGTAATATAGTAATAACATAATTAAATTCAGATAGTGTATGTTCAAAAAAAGACCAACCGTAGTTTTTGAGCAGTCTCTAATAGAGAGCGTTGACAAGGAGAAGTAAAAAACACATCTGCTTATCCAGAGAGAATCATCACCGGCTGCAAGTGATTCTAAGCACCGTTTTTGAAATGCACCTTGGAGCCCGTTATAGAATGCCAGTATATAACGGCGGTCCTCAACCGTTAACAGAGCCAAAGCCGGGAGAAAGCCGAATTTCTTCAAACAGAGTGGAACCGCGCAGGTAAGCGCCTCTGTGTAATCATTACACAGAGGCGCTTATTTTTTAACGTAAGAAATAGAATTTATAACGAGGAGGGAGAAACCAAACAATGGGCATCTTTAAGCGAATGAAGGAAGATATGGATGTTGTGTTTGACCAGGACCCTGCAGCGCGTTCATATATCGAGGTGTTCCTGACTTATTCCGGATTGCATGCCATCTGGTCACATCGGATTGCCCACTTTTTCTATAAACGCAATTTACATTTTATAGCACGTGCCATTTCGCAAATCAGCCGTTTCTTTACCGGCATTGAGATTCATCCCGGTGCAAAAATCGGTTGGAAGTTCTTTATTGATCATGGTATGGGGGTTGTCATTGGCGAGACATGTGAAATCGGCAATAATGTCACTTTATTCCAGGGTGTGACACTGGGAGGAACAGGTAAGGAAAGGGGAAAACGGCATCCCACGATCAAAGACAACGCCATGGTGACGACCGGTGCGAGAGTGCTTGGCAACATCACTATTGGCAACAGTTCAAAAGTTGGTGCCGGGTCGGTTGTTTTAAAAGACGTGCCTGATCACTCAACCGTTGTAGGCGTCCCTGGCCGGGTGGTTGTGCAAAACGGGGAAAAGGTACGCAAAAATCTGGACCATCATAAACTCCCTGACCCTATCGCTGATCGGTGTGCAAAGCTGCAGGAGGAAATTGACGGGTTGAAAGCAGAGATAGCAAAGTTAAAGGAAGTGAAGCAGAATGGCGATGACGATTTATAATACACTGACACATGACAAGGAAACGTTCAAACCGCTCGATGCAGGCAAGGTGCGCATGTACGTCTGCGGACCGACCGTCTATAACTATATTCATATCGGCAACGCGCGTCCTGCCATTGTGTTTGATACTGTCAGACGTTATCTTGAATATAAAGGGTACGATGTGGATTACGTCCTGAATTTTACTGATGTGGACGACAAGATTATTAACGCAGCCAATGAACTGAATGAGCCGGTTTCTGATGTGGCGAATCGGTTTATCGATGCATATCTGGCCGATGTGGAGGCGCTCGGCGTTAAAAAAGCCACCCATAATCCGCGTGTTACTGAAACAATGGACGATATTATAAATTTCATCTCAAATCTGATCAGTAAAGGGTATGCCTATGAGGTGGAAGGGGATGTTTATTTCAGGCCCCGTTCGTTTGACGGTTATGGGAAATTATCACACCAGTCCATCGATGAATTGCGAAGCGGTGCGCGTATTCAGGTTGGTGAGAAAAAAGAAGATCCGCTCGATTTTGCTTTATGGAAAAAAGCAGGAGATGACGAAGTTGCATGGAATTCCCCATGGGGGCAAGGTCGCCCTGGCTGGCATATCGAATGCTCTGCAATGGCGAAAAAGTACCTTGGCGAAACGATTGATATTCATGCCGGCGGTCAGGATCTGACATTTCCGCACCATGAAAATGAAATCGCCCAGTCGGAAGCAATGACTGAAAAGCCGTTTGCTAATTATTGGATGCATAATGGGTATATTAATATTGATAACGAAAAAATGTCCAAATCACTTGGCAACTTTGTTTTAACCAAAGATATTATCGAACAGCATGATCCCCAGGTAATTCGTTTTTTCATGTTAAGTGTCCATTACCGGAATCCGATCAATTTTACGGAAGAACTGCTTCAGGGAGCGAAAAACAGCCTTGACCGGGTTAAAAATGCTTATAAAAATCTGGAGCACCGCAGCCAGTCAAGTATGGGCCTGACGAATACAAGTGATGAATGGCTGGAAAAAATCAGTCAATTGAATAATCAGTTTGAAGCGGCAATGGACGACGATTTTAATACAGCGAACGCCATTTCTGTTTTATTTGAACTGACAAAAGAGGCCAACGTGTACCTTGAAGAAAAACAGACAACCATAAATGTCATCAGGGCATTCCAGGAAAGTATGAGCGCCGTGCTCGGTGTATTGGGAATCCGGATAGAAATAGAAGAGGGATTGCTTGATGAAGACATCGAGGCATTATTGAAGGAGCGGACTGAAGCCAGAAAAAACCGTGATTTCAGCCGGGCCGATGAAATTCGGGACAACCTGAAAGAGAAAAACATTATCCTGGAAGACACACCTCAAGGCACCCGGTGGAAAAGAGCAGGCAATGAGTCTTGATGTCAGACAGATGAAAAGTCTTGCGCTTGCCTATATGGGGGATGCGGTTTATGAGGTGCATGTACGGGAGCATCTTTTAAAAACCGGAAAAGTAAAGCCGAATCAGCTCCACAAGGAAGCTGTCAATTTCGTTTCGGCAAAGTCACAGGCAGCGATTGTCCTGTATTGGCTGGAGGCAAATTATCTTACCGACGAAGAAAAAAAGATTGTCACCCGGGGCAGAAATGCGAAATCCGGAACTGTACCCAGGAATACAAGTGTCCAGACATACCGCTATAGTACAGCATTTGAGGCGTTGATCGGCTATTATTATTTACTGGAAAACAGAGAGCGCTTAACCGAATTGCTCAATGCGGCCGTGGCGTTCGTCGAAGGGAGGAAAGACTGACAATGGATCAGGAAACCATCATAGGCAAAAACCCCGTTATGGAAGCATTGAAATCCGGTCGTCCGGTTATTAAAGTGTTTGTTTCAGAACACTTGAATAAAGGCTTATCCGGAAAACTGCAGCAAATGAGCAAAAATGCCGGGACGATTATGCAAAAAGTACCGAAAAAGAAGCTTGATCAAATGGCTTCCGGCAATCATCAGGGAGTTGTCGCCTACGTTGCCTCTTATGCTTATGCATCACTGGAAGATTTGTTCTCCAGGGCAGAAAAACGGAATGAAGCCCCCTTTTTGATTATTTTGGATCAGCTGGAGGATCCGCACAATCTGGGGTCCATACTGCGCAGTGCAGATGCAACGGGCGCACATGGGGTAATTATACCAAAACGGCGTTCAGTCGGTCTGACAAGTGCGGTATCCAAAACGGCTGTGGGTGCCTTGGAACATATCCCGGTTGCCCGGGTCACCAATATCGCCAATACAATCGACGAACTGAAGAAACGTTATGTCTGGGTTGTCGGAACGGAAACGAACGCAACCGAAGATTACCGTGAACTCGATGGTACGCTGCCGATTGCATTGGTGATTGGCAATGAAAGCAAAGGGATGAGCCGGCTGGTGAGAGACAAATGTGACTGGACCCTCAGACTGCCAATGAAAGGGCATGTTTCTTCCCTTAACGCTTCGGTCGCCTGCAGTCTGCTATTATACGAGGTGTTACGCAAACGATATCCGGCTGGTGACTCATCATGAATGTGCTCGTAGTAGACGGCTATAATATCATCGGCGATTGGGAAGATTTGCGCCGGCTAAAACAGGCCAGCATCGGACAAGCACGTGATATGCTGATTGAAAAGCTCGCAGAATATCAGGCATATACAGGTATGAGGGTGATCGTGGTATTTGATGCGTACTACGTAAAAGGAATTGAAAGCAAACTGAAGGAATATCAGGTTGAGATCATCTATACCAAAGAAAATGAAACGGCCGATGAATGTATTGAGCGGATTGTCACAGATTTAAAGAATGTTATTAATCAGGTTTATGTGGCAACCTCTGATTATGCGGAACAGAGGACAATTTTTGGCCGGGGGGCATTGAGGAAATCGGCAAGAGAACTTCAAATCGAGCTGGATGATATCAATAGAGAAATAGGGCAGCAAATCGAAAAGCATCATAAAGTTCAGCCGCAGATTAAAATCCCGCTGACACAGGATGTTCTGGAGAAATTTGAAAAATGGCGGCGGGGGGATATATGACCCTTTCGTCTCTTTTCGTATATTTTATTGATTTTTTGACCACTGCGGTTAAAATAACTTTGCCCTCCGCGGATGGGAGATGAATCGGCTTCGGATTGGAGATGACGTATTCTATCTGGCGGGAGTTCATGTTGACTATTAGTAAGCGCTTACTGTATAATATTTTTAAATTGACTGCTGTGCAGCCGGGGGGTTATTTTTGGTGAGTGTCAAGCTGGCAGATAGAGATTATCAGAATCTGGAATCGCTTCATGATGATGAAATTATTCGCTTGATTCATCGGGGAGATAGCCGTGCGCTGGACTTTCTGATACATAAATACATAAATTATGTTCGGGCCAAGGCACGTACATATTTTATCATCGGCGCTGATAGAGAAGATATTATTCAAGAAGGCATGATTGGTCTCTATAAGGCAATCCGAGATTATGATGGGGACAGGCTCTCATCATTTAAGGCATTTGCCGAATTATGTGTTACCAGACAGATTATTACCGCCATCAAGATGGCTACACGGCAGAAACATACCCCGCTTAACTCATATGTGTCTCTGGACAAACCAATTTATGATGAGGAATCCGACCGAACCTTGCTGGACATCCTCGCTGGATCAAAATCGTTTGATCCTCAGGATTTGCTTGAAAACAGGGAAAGGTTTTTTGATATGGAAGGAAAATTGTCGGAACTATTAAGCGACCTGGAAAAAAAGGTTTTGAGCTTGTATATGGACGGCTGCACGTATCAGGAGATTTCTGTCAAATTAAAACGGCATGTTAAATCAATCGATAATGCTCTGCAGCGCATCAAACGGAAGTTAGAGCTGCTTATTGAAGCGAACCAGGCAGAAGCCAGGTAGTTCATTGACATATGATGGCGGCCGTGCTACATTTATATGAGTGAAAACCCTGCAGTGGGGTGGTACGGTGACGAAAAAAGTGATATTGGCTTGTACCCTCTGTGCAAGCAGAAATTATACGACGAGCAAAAATGCATCCAAACAGCCTGAACGATTAGAAATACAGAAATACTGCAAAACATGCGGTAAACATACATTGCATCGTGAGACGAAATAAGGTGTTAGTCAGGCAGGGTCTGGAGGGGGACAATCTTTGAAAATCTTTAAATTTTTCAAGAATGTTTCGAGAGAGATGAAAAAGGTCAGCTGGCCAAAAGGCCGCGAGCTGACAAGCTATACAATAACCGTATTAACAACGGTGGCATTTGTTGCGGTTTTCTTTGCAATCATTGATCTCGGCATTTCACAACTGCTAAATTTATTTTTTTAACCGCAAATCTTGAATAATGAACCTATTTTTATGCTATAATGGAAAATAATATTTTGATTAGAAAAACCCGGGGACGTCGGGTTTTTTAATATGTTTGAATTTTTCTTGAGCAAAGAGTTAAAAAAGTCAATTAAGGGAGGGAAGGGCAAGCTTAATTGTCCTGATCACATGGAAAAGAACTGGTATGCAATCCACACTTATTCCGGTTATGAAAATAAGGTGAAGACGAACCTTGAAAAACGTGTGGGAACAATGGGTATGGAGGATAAAATCTTCCGTGTGCTTGTACCGGAAGATGAAGAGACGGAAATCAAAAATGGCAAGAAGAAAGTGGTCAAAAAGAAATTTTTCCCCGGCTATGTGATTGCGGAGATGGTTATGACAGATGATTCATGGTATGTGGTGCGCAATACACCAGGTGTCACAGGGTTTGTCGGGTCAAGCGGTCACGGGACAAAACCAACGCCCATTTTGCCTGACGAAGTAGACGCGGTACTGAAACGAATGGGCGTGTCTGATCCTGTCCCGCAAGTTGATTTTGAATTAAAAGAGAACGTGAAGGTTACAGACGGACCGTTCAATGAATTTACAGGTACAATCGAGCACATTGATGCCGATAAGCAGAAACTCAAAGTGCATGTAAACATGTTCGGGCGTGAAACCCCTGTCGAGCTGGAATTTTCCCAGGTGGAAAAAATGTAAAGGTTGTTCAAAAAATCTGGTAAAAATGACACTTCGCATTTCTTCGTTGACTTGTTTTGCGCTCCGTGGAAGAGAAGCTGTTTCTATAGCTGCTTCATAAAGGGCTATGCTGTATTAAAAATACAGTGTCGGTACTTAAGCAGTCTTTTTAATGGTTGCCCCATATAATGTAAACGTATGTCAACTGTACAACGGCGTGAAACTCAGAAACCTTTAGGGCTTTAGGGAAACCCTTTCTATAAAAAATCACAAGCAAAACCTTGCATCATTTGATAATACATGGTAAAATTCTTTTGTTATTTATGTCCCCGGAGTGGATGCGGGGATTTTAAATGTTGAGTGGGAGGGGAATAGCCCTATTACCACATCACGGACTTTAAGGAGGTGTGTCTCGTGGCTAAAAAAGTAATTAAATTAGTAAAACTGCAAATCGAGGCCGGTAAAGCAAATCCAGCACCGCCGGTAGGACCGGCATTGGGTCAGGCTGGTGTAAATATCATGGGATTCTGCAAGGAATTTAACGCACGTACCCAGGATCAGGCCGGTATGATTATTCCGGTTGAGATTACGGTTTTCGAAGATCGTTCATTTACATTTGTTACGAAAACTCCGCCAGCTGCAGTGCTGCTGAAAAAAGCAGCCGGTATCGATACAGCATCAGGTGAACCAAGCCGTAATGAAGTCGCTTCGGTCAAACGTGATCAAGTACAGGAAATTGCGGAAACCAAAATGCCTGATTTGAACGCAGCTGATCTGGATGCTGCAGTACGTATGGTTGAAGGAACCGCACGCAGCATGGGTATTTCGATTGATGACTAATGTGCGTAAAACAAGAATAAATACAGTTGCGATAAATGGTATGCCATGTTACGCAACTTTTTTCATGAAAAATGCATCAGCGCTCCGTTCATTATGAGCATACCATTGCTTCATGAGTAACAGTGCCGCCGAGCATTTTTAAGTGGGAGGTCTTACCGCTAAAAACCACAACTTGAGGAGGAAGTAAAATGGCAAAAAGAAGTAAAAAATATCAAGAAGCTGCCGAGCTTGTTGATCGTTCAAAAGCATATGATGCCGAAGAAGCGGTCACTTTACTGAAGGAAACCGCAAAGGCAAATTTTGATGAAACAGTTGAAGCTGCTTTCCGACTGGGGGTTGACCCTAAGAAAGCTGATCAGCAGATCCGCGGTGCTATGGTTCTGCCGAATGGAACCGGCAAAACACAGCGTGTCCTGGTGTTTGCGAAAGGCGACAAGGCCACAGAAGCCGAAAACGCCGGAGCAGATTATGTCGGAGAGCAGGATCTTATAGGCAAAATCAATCAAGGCTGGTTTGATTTCGATGTTGTTGTGGCAACACCGGATATGATGGCTGAAGTCGGTAAACTTGGCCGGATTCTCGGGCCTAGAGGCCTCATGCCTAACCCTAAAACCGGAACGGTAACATTTGAAATTGAAAAAGCTGTTAACGAGATTAAAGCCGGTAAAGTGGAGTATCGAGTGGACAAATCCGCCAACATTCATGTTCCGCTTGGAAAGATTTCATTTGATAATCAGAAATTGGTTGAGAACTTTGAGGCAATTGCTGATACACTTATGAAAGCAAAGCCGCAGGCGTCAAAAGGTGTTTATATGCGCAAGGCTTCTATAACGTCCACGATGGGACCTGGCATCAGAGTTGATGTTTCCGGTTACCGCAGTTAATATTAACTTGATACAGTCGCAGGACTAGAAATTTAAAACAGAATGCATGGTTGACTTTTAGTGAATGGTCAAGTACAATAAATGACGTTATAAAGATGAATACGTTATACCGTAGACAGCAGGTGCAGATTATGCTTAATTTCCTGCCGAGGTGTTGGAAAGCAAATGGATAATTCCCCGAATGGGCCCCCATTTGTCATACAAGCCTCCAGTATCTATGGAGGCTTTTTTAATAAATACGGTATGATGAACATTTAACAGGAGGTGGAATGGATGGCTAATGCAAATATTATTGAGCAGAAAAAGCAGTTTGTAGATGAAATTGCCGATAAATTCCGTGACAGTCAGTCAACGCTGCTGGTGGATTACCGCGGACTTGATGTTGCTGAAGCAAATGAATTACGTAAACAATTGCGTGAAGCAAACGTGGAATTCAAAGTTTACAAGAACACCATGACACGCCGCGCAGCGGAAAAAGCCGAGCTGAGTGATTTGTCCGATACACTCGTCGGTCCGACTGCAGTTGCCTTCAGCAATGATGATGTTATAGCACCGGCTAAAATTCTGAACAACTTTTCCAAAGAGCACGAAGCATTGGAAATCAAAGGCGGCGTCATTGAAGGTGAAATTGCATCACTTGAGCAAATCAAGGAACTTGCAGACCTGCCGAACTACGATGGTATGGTATCAATGCTTCTTAGCGTATTGCAGGCACCTGTACGCAACTTTGCATACGCAACGAAAGCTATTGCAGATCAGAAAGAAGAACAGGGTGCATAAATTGGCTGCTGGCATTCCGGCATTCATATAACAAAACGAAAAAATGGAGGAATAAAAATGGATAATCAGCAAATTATTGATTCGATTAAAGAAATGTCTGTTTTGGAATTAAATGATTTAGTTAAAGCAATTGAAGAAGAATTTGGCGTAACCGCTGCAGCACCAGTCGCAGTTGCAGGCGGAGACGGCGGCGGAGAAGCTGAGGAAGAACAAACTGAATTTGATGTAGAGCTTCAGGACGCCGGCGCATCTAAAATTAAAGTTGTTAAAGCAGTCCGCGAAATCACCGGTCTTGGTCTGAAAGATGCGAAAGAACTGGTTGATAACGCTCCTAAGGCTGTTAAAGAAGGCGCAACTAAAGAAGAGGCTGAAGAAATTAAAGGTCAGCTTGAAGAAGCAGGCGCAACTGTAGAACTTAAGTAGTTTGATATTAAGAGCTCGTCGGTATTACGACGGGCTCTCTATATATTTCTCCTTCAAATTATACAATGAAGCGGGTGTCTAAATGTCTGAGCATTACTTTTCACAAAACCCTCAATCTAAAAGTTCACCCAAGAAATGGAATTACCAGCTGAGAGGCGAGATTTTTAAATTTGAGAGCGATTATGGTGTGTTCTCAAAAAATGAAGTGGATTACGGATCGCGATTGCTGATCGAATATTTTGAAGAGCCCCCGGTTGAGGGCAGTCTTCTCGACCTTGGCTGCGGCTACGGACCGATTGGAATTGCCATTGCGAACAGTTATAAGAAACGCAGTGTTATGCTGACGGACATTAATGAACGGGCAGTCGCACTCGCCAGGAAAAATGCGCATTACAACGATGTGAACAATGTTGAATTTGCAATCAGTGATCGATTCAGTCATCTCAAAGATAGAAAATTTGCAGCAATCCTCACCAACCCTCCCATCCGAGCAGGCAAAAAAATTGTCCATCAGATGTTTGAAGAGAGCAAACATGTCTTGCTGGAGAACGGACAGTTGTGGGTGGTCATTAAGAAGAAGCAGGGTGCGCCATCTGCAATGAATAAATTGAACGATTTATTTGGAGATGTTGAAGTAATTGACCGCAGTAAAGGCTATTATATTTTGATGACCACAAAATGATTGACCTTATAGTTTACTTGTGATAACATATTTAAATGCTAACATGGGGCTTCTTTTGTCAAGAGAAGATTTCATTTAATATAAAATGTATAAACCACTGGCAAACGGGAACAATGGTAGAATCGACGAAAAACAATGGCATTTTATTGAAAAATTTCAAGGTCATTTGTTTCCCTTCTTACTTATTAGAAATTAAGGTATTAAGGTGTTGCCGGTGTAAAATATGTTTTCTGCAGTTGCCCTGACTGCGGAATTGTTGGAAGTTCATTTAAACAGTAGTACACGTGCTATTGTTATTTTGTATCTGGATTATGGATTTAAAACGGCTGGTCATTATGTCAGCTTGTTTTTCACAGTTAAGAAAGTATAGATACTTTCTTACTGCATAAGTGCACAACTTAGGCTTTTGCCATTAAGGTTTGGCAATAAGCCAAGTTTTCTAATAAAAATATGAGTCATTTTTCTCTGCAGCAACTATGGTGACTAATCTTTGAAAAATGCTTGATTTGAGGGGTGAAGCAGTTGACAGGTCAACTAGTTCAGTACGGACGGCACCGCCAACGCAGAAGCTATGCGCGTATTAGCGAAGTGTTGGAACTGCCAAATCTAATCGAAATTCAAACCGCTTCCTATGATTGGTTTTTAAAGGAAGGTTTGCGGGAGATGTTCCAGGATATTTCCCCAATTGAGGATTTCGCGGGCAACCTATCACTGGAGTTCATTGATTATAGTCTTGGTGAACCCAAGTACCCTGTTGATGAGTCGAAAGATCGGGATGTCACATATAATGCCCCGCTTCGTGTGAAAGTTCGCCTGATCAATAACGAGACAGGTGAAGTGAAAGAACAGGAAGTGTTTATGGGCGACTTTCCGCTGATGACAGGCACAGGCACATTTATTATTAACGGTGCTGAGCGTGTTATTGTTTCTCAGCTTGTGCGCTCACCGAGTGTCTATTACAGCGAAAAATTTGATAAAAATGGCAAACGTGGTGTGACTGCGACGGTGATTCCGAACCGCGGTGCATGGCTGGAGTTTGAAACGGATGCCAAGGATGTTGCATATGTAAGAATTGACCGTACACGTAAACTGCCGATCACGGTTCTTTTACGTGCGCTTGGATTCAGCACAGATCAGGAAATCATCGACCTTCTTGGGGAAAATGAGTACCTGAAGAATACCCTTGAAAAAGACAATACAGAAACAACTGAAAAAGCGTTGCTGGAAATCTATGAACGTCTGCGTCCGGGTGAACCGCCAACGGTTGAAAATGCCAAAAGCCTGTTGGTGTCTCGCTTTTTCGATCCAAGAAGGTACGACCTGGCACGCGTTGGCCGGTACAAAATGAATAAAAAATTAAACATTAAAAACCGTCTGTTCAATCAAGTTCTGGCTGAGCCGGTTGTCGACCCTGAGACAGGGGAAGTTCTGGCTCAAAAGGGCGACAAATTGGAGCGAAAACTGCTTAATAAGATCATTCCTTACCTGGAAAACCAGGAGAATATGCTTGGCGAAAAGCATGTTGAACCAAACGAAGGAGTTCTGGATGAATCAATTCGCCTGCAATCCGTAAAAATTATCGATCCGACTGATCCTGAAGGCGAACGCGAACTGGAAGTCATCGGCAACGCGGGTGTCGACAGGGGTGTTAAGAATATTACGCCTGCCGATATTATATCATCTGTCAACTATTTCTTTAATTTGCTGCACCATGTTGGGGGGACCGATGACATTGACCATCTGGGCAACCGGCGTCTGCGCTCCGTAGGTGAATTGATGCAAAATCAATTCCGGATCGGGCTTTCCCGCATGGAACGTGTGGTGCGCGAACGGATGTCAATTCAGGACACATCAAGCATTACACCACAGCAGCTGATTAATATCCGCCCTGTTATAGCTTCCATTAAGGAATTTTTCGGGAGTTCGCAGCTGTCACAGTTTATGGATCAGACAAATCCGTTAGGGGAAGTGACCCATAAACGGCGTCTGTCCGCTCTCGGACCCGGCGGTCTGACACGTGAACGTGCAGGCTTTGAAGTGCGTGACGTTCACTATTCACACTATGGCCGTATGTGCCCGATCGAGACGCCTGAGGGACCGAACATCGGACTGATCAACTCATTGTCCAGTTATGCAAAGGTCAATGAATTCGGCTTTATTGAAACGCCTTATCGCCGTGTTGATCCGGAGACCGGTAAAGTAACCGATGAAACGGACTACCTGACGGCTGATGAAGAAGATAACTATATTGTGGCACAAGCAAACGCCCGCCTGAATGAAGATAGCACTTTTGCTGACGAAGAGGTTATTGCTCGTTTCCGCGGTGATAACACAGTTGTGCCGCGCGAAAAACTTGATTACATGGACGTGTCGCCAAAACAAGTTGTTTCTGCTGCAACAGCATGTATTCCATTCCTTGAGAACGATGACTCCAACCGTGCGCTGATGGGAGCGAACATGCAGCGTCAGGCGGTGCCTTTGTTGGAACCTGAAGCACCAATAGTCGGAACCGGAATGGAATATGTATCCGGTAAAGATTCGGGTGCCGCGATTATCTGCCGGAATGACGGTGTTGTGGAGCACGTAGAAGCTAAAGAAGTACGTATCCGACGTGTTTCTGAAGTTGATGGCAAAGAAGTGAAGGGCGACTTGGATGTTTATCGCATGCAGAAATATATCCGTTCAAACCAGGGGACCTGCTATAACCAGCGCCCAATTGTCAGCAAAGGCGATCGTGTCACCAAAGGAGAAATCCTGGCTGACGGTCCGTCGATGGAAGACGGTGAACTAGCGCTTGGCCGCAACGCGCTGGTCGGCTTTATGACCTGGGAAGGTTATAACTATGAGGACGCGGTCATCATGAGTGAGCGCATGGTGAAAGATGATGACTTTACGTCAATTCATATCGAGGAATACGAATCAGAAGCCCGTGATACGAAACTTGGACCGGAAGAAATTACACGGGATATTCCAAACGTCGGCGAGGAGGCTCTGAAGAACCTTAACGAAAACGGTATTATCCGCATCGGCGCAGAAGTTTCTGATGGTGATATCCTGGTCGGTAAAGTTACACCTAAAGGGGTAACTGAACTGTCTGCTGAAGAACGGCTGCTCCACGCCATCTTTGGCGAGAAAGCGCGGGAAGTTCGTGACACGTCATTGAAAGTGCCGCACGGAGCAGGCGGTATTGTCCTGGAAGTTAAAATATTCAACCGGGAAGACGGGGATGAATTGCCTCCGGGTGTAAACCAGCTGGTACGTGTTTACATCGTTCAGAAACGGAAAATATCTGAAGGGGACAAAATGGCGGGAAGACATGGTAACAAAGGTGTTATTTCCAAGATTTTACCTGAAGAAGATATGCCGTTCCTGCCTGATGGCACACCAATCGACATCATGCTCAATCCATTGGGTGTACCGTCACGCATGAATATCGGACAGGTGTTTGAATTGCATCTGGGCATGGCAGCACGTCAGCTTGGACTGCATGTGGCCACACCGGTATTTGATGGCGCAAGTGAAGAAGATGTTTATGAGACATTGCAGGAAGCAGGCATGTCGAAGGACGCCAAAACAATCCTGTATGACGGCCGGACCGGTGAGCCGTTTGATAACCGTGTATCTGTCGGTGTCATGTATATGATTAAACTCGCACACATGGTTGACGATAAGCTGCACGCCCGTTCGACCGGACCTTATTCACTAGTAACGCAGCAGCCATTGGGCGGTAAAGCGCAATTTGGAGGCCAGCGTTTCGGTGAAATGGAAGTCTGGGCACTTGAAGCGTATGGTGCTGCTTATACACTTCAGGAAATACTGACGGTGAAATCGGATGATGTGGTAGGCCGTGTCAAAGCCTATGAATCAATCGTTAAAGGTGATAATGTAACAGAGCCCGGCGTACCTGAATCGTTTAAAGTGCTTATCAAAGAGCTTCAGAGTCTTGGAATGGACGTTAAAATGCTGTCCAGCGATGAATCGGAAATCGAAATGCGCGAACTGGAAGAAGAAGAAACACAAGCGGCAAGCAAATTAAACCTGGAAGCTGAGGAAAATTAATAGGATTGCGCTTTGTAGAGGCTGATGATGAATCGGATCAGGAAAAACTGGCAAAATACCAGTTTTTCCGGTCCGGGAAAATCGGACACAAAAAAGGGAGGTAGACCCTTGCTGGATGTAAATAATTTTGAGTATATGAAAATCGGGTTAGCTTCGTCAGAAAAAATTCGCTCGTGGTCTCATGGTGAGGTCAAGAAACCGGAGACAATCAACTACCGTACATTAAAGCCGGAAAAAGATGGTCTGTTTTGCGAACGGATTTTTGGACCGCAAAAGGACTGGGAATGTCATTGCGGCAAATATAAACGGGTACGCTACAAGGGTGTCGTTTGTGATCGGTGCGGGGTTGAGGTTACAAAAGCAAAAGTCCGCCGTGAACGCATGGGTCATCTCGAGCTGGCTGCACCAATATCGCACATTTGGTATTTTAAAGGAATTCCAAGCAGGATGGGGCTTGTATTGGATATGTCACCTCGTGCCTTGGAGGAAGTCATTTATTTCGCTGCATATATTGTTACGGAAACCGGTGATACACCGCTGGAAAAGAAACAGCTCCTTTCCGAAAAGGAATATCGTGCCTATTATGAGAAATATGGTGCAACGTTCAAAGCGCAAATGGGTGCTGAAGCGATCCGCAAACTTCTGCAGGATATTGATCTTGAAAAAGAAGTTAACACACTGAAAGAGGAATTGAAGACAGCGCATGGACAGCGAAGGACACGTGCGATTAAACGTCTTGAAGTTCTGGAGTCATTTCGCAATTCTGGTAACGATACTTCCTGGATGGTTCTCGATGTGCTTCCGGTTATCCCGCCGGAAATTCGCCCGATGGTTCAGCTTGACGGCGGACGTTTTGCCACATCAGACCTGAACGATTTATATCGCCGTGTCATCAACCGCAATAACCGTCTGAAACGCCTTCTTGACCTTGGGGCGCCAAGCATCATCGTTCAAAACGAAAAACGGATGCTGCAGGAATCAGTTGATGCACTGATTGATAACGGACGGCGCGGACGTCCGGTAACAGGTCCCGGTAATCGACCGCTTAAATCACTTTCTCATATGCTGAAAGGGAAACAGGGACGTTTCCGTCAGAACTTGCTTGGTAAACGTGTCGATTATTCCGGACGTTCAGTAATCGTTGTTGGGCCGAGTCTGGAAATGTACCAATGCGGTCTGCCAAAAGAAATGGCATTGGAACTGTTTAAGCCATTTATTATGAAAGAGCTTGTCGAAAAAGGATTTGCTCATAACATCAAATCGGCCAAACGCAAAATCGAACGGGTTCACCCGGAAGTATGGGATGTTCTTGAAGAAGTGATCAAGGAACATCCGGTTCTATTAAACCGTGCACCGACATTGCACCGCTTAGGTATTCAGGCATTTGAACCCGTGCTGGTTGAAGGTCGCGCAATTCGTCTTCACCCGCTTGTCTGTACAGCTTATAATGCAGACTTTGACGGTGACCAAATGGCTGTGCACGTGCCGCTTTCGGCAGAAGCACAAGCAGAAGCACGTGTCCTGATGCTTTCTGCACAGAATATCCTGAACCCGAAAGATGGCAAACCTGTTGTAACACCATCACAGGATATGGTTTTGGGTAACTATTATCTGACACTGGAACGTGAAAATGCAATCGGTGAAGGAAGCCGTTTCAAAGATACAGATGAGGCACTCCTTGCCTATCAGAACGGTTATGTTCACTTGCACTCACGCATAGCTGTCAAGGCATCCAGTCTTAACAAGAAATCCTTTACGGAAGAACAGCAGGATCAAATGCTGCTGACAACAATCGGTAAATTGATTTTTAATGAGATTTTGCCGGAGTCGTTCCCATATATTAACGAACCGACAAAGTCCAACCTGGAAATTAAAACACCTGCAAAATACTTTGTTGAGCAGGGAGCAGATATTGACGAAGAGATTAAAAAGCGTGATGTCATCCCACCGTTCAAGAAAGGAATACTGGGTGATATCATTGCCGAAGTGTTTAAACGGTTTAAGATAACCGAAACATCCAAAATGCTTGACCGCATGAAGGATCTCGGATTCAGTTACTCAACAAGTGCAGGCATGACTGTAGGCGTCTCAGACATTGTTGTCCTCCAAGAAAAAGAAGAGGTTCTAAGTGAAGCACAGGAGCAAGTTGATAAAGTATCAAAACAGTTCAGGCGCGGTCTGATTACGGACAACGAGCGGTATGACCGGGTTATCGCAATCTGGTCACAGGCCAAGGACGATATTCAGGAACGTCTGATGGAATCGCTGGATAAACGAAACCCAATCTTCATGATGAGTGATTCCGGGGCCAGAGGTAATGCTTCAAACTTCACACAGCTTGCCGGGATGCGCGGTCTGATGGCTAACCCGTCAGGCGAGATTATGGAACTGCCGATTAAGTCCAGCTTCCGCGAAGGCCTGACTGTACTGGAATACTTTATTTCAACACACGGTGCACGTAAAGGTCTTGCCGATACAGCACTGAAAACAGCTGACTCGGGTTACCTGACACGCCGCCTTGTTGACGTAGCTCAGGATGTTATCATTCGCGAAGACGACTGCGGCACAGACCGCGGTCTGACAGTTTCTGCATTGAAAGATGACGTGGAAGTAATCGAACCGCTGCTGGACCGCTTAGTCGGACGTACAGTATTCGAAAATGTGCGTCACCCTGAAACTGATGAAATGATTGTAGAGAAAAACGATGTGATGACGGAAGACCAGTCCAAGCAAATCGTAGAAGCCGGTATTGAAAAAGTCATTATCAGGTCTGCATTCACATGCAACACCAAACAAGGTGTCTGCAAAAAATGCTATGGCCGCAACTTGGCTACCGGCGATGAGGTTGAAGTTGGCGAAGCAGTCGGTATCATTGCCGCACAGTCCATTGGGGAACCTGGTACCCAGCTGACAATGCGTACCTTCCACACTGGCGGTGTTGCAGGTGATGATATCACACAAGGTTTGCCGCGTATTCAAGAGCTGTTTGAAGCACGCAATCCAAAAGGGCAGGCTGTGATCAGTGAGATTTATGGTACTGTTCAGGAAATAAGAGAAGTGAAAGATAAACAGGAGGTCGTCATCCAAGGTGATGTCGAGGAACGCGTATACCCTGTACCTTACAATGCGCGTATGAGAGTGTCTGAAGGTGATGACGTGCTTGCCGGGCAGGCACTTATGGAAGGTTCTGTTGATCCAAAAGAGCTTCTCCGGGTACAAGGTATTGATGGCGTACAACAATACCTGCTGCGTGAGGTCCAGAAAGTATACCGAATGCAAGGTGTGGAAATTGGCGACAAGCACGTCGAAGTTATGGTACGTCAGATGATACGCAAGATCCGTGTCGTTGAATCAGGGGATACGGATGAACTGCCTGGCTCATTACTGGAAATTCATCAGTTCCGGGATGCCAATCAGACAGTTCTGCAGGAAGGGCGGCAGCCGGCCATCGGTCAGCCAGTACTTCTCGGTATCACAAAAGCATCACTGGAAACTGATTCCTTCTTATCTGCTGCATCCTTCCAGGAAACAACCCGTGTACTGACGGATGCTGCGATTAAAGGCAAGCGCGATGAATTGCTCGGACTTAAAGAAAATGTCATCATCGGTAAGCTGGTCCCTGCCGGCACTGGTATCCAGCGTTACCGTAAGCTTGAAACATCCTTGGATGAACCGGAAGAAAATGTTGATGAGCCGGAAGGGACAGAGCCGGTGGAAAACACATTTTCGTAGGCAAGTAATGATATCGGAAGCACTCAAAAATTAGCCCGAAATAACGTTGACAATACAAACCAGGAATGGTAATATATCCAGGGTGCTTCCGATTATACTTGTTACTTTGGAGGATATGCGGATGTCTTATGAAAAAGTGACCCGGTTTCAATCAAATTTGATAATCGGAACGAAACAGACACTTAAAGCAATCAAACGTGGTGCTGTAAGTGAAGTATTTATTGCTGATGATGCAGACCGGCACATCACCCGGAAGGTGGAAAGCATGGCTCATGAAATGAGTGTGCCCTGTCACCGGGTTGACTCTATGCAAAAGCTTGGTGATGCTTGCGGCATTGATGTCAACGCATCAGCTGTTGCATTAAAACAATAAGGGTTTTGGCGATTTCATCGCGAAGACTTTGTTTTTTGCGAAAAAATGAACCACCTGGATATGTGGTATTACGATAGCAATTGTAATGGGTGGTATCCGTGTATCTAATTACTGACTAAAAAAGAGAGGAGGAAATAAAATGCCTACAATTAATCAATTGGTACGCAAAGGTCGTGTGAGCAAACCTAAAAAGTATGACTCACCTGCACTGAACAGAGGTTATAATAGCTTCAAAAAACAATTTACGAACCAAGATGCACCACAAAAGCGTGGCGTTTGCACCCGTGTTGGCACATTGACACCCAAAAAACCAAACTCTGCACTGCGGAAATATGCGCGTGTTCGCTTGTCAAACAACATGGAAGTGTCCGCCTACATTCCTGGAATTGGACACAATCTGCAGGAGCACAGTGTTGTGCTGATTCGCGGCGGGCGTGTAAAAGACTTGCCGGGTGTTCGTTATCACGTTGTACGCGGTGCTCTTGACACTGCAGGTGTAGAAGGCCGTGCACAAGGCCGTTCAAAATATGGCACGAAGAAACCTAAAGCTAAAAAATAAACTAATGCGATAGATTCAGGGAAAGGAGGGAGACATATGCCACGTAAAGGACCAGTACCTAAACGCGATGTCTTGCCTGATCCGCTTTATAATTCAAAATTGGTAACGCGTTTGATTAATCAGATTATGGTAGATGGTAAACGGGGTAAAGCACAAAAAATTCTCTATAATGCGTTTGCACTCGTTTCGGAAAGAAGCGGGCAAGACGCGATGGAAGTATTTGAACAAGCGATGAAGAATGTCATGCCTGTTCTGGAAGTGCGTGCACGCCGTGTTGGCGGTTCAAACTATCAGGTACCGATGGAAGTGCGCCCGGAACGCCGTCAGGCATTGGGATTGCGCTATATTGTTAACTATTCACGTCTCCGTGGAGAAAAAACAATGGAAGAGCGACTCGCCAATGAAGTTCTGGATGCTTCAAACAACACTGGAGCGTCGGTCAGAAGACGTGAAGAATTACACAAGATGGCAGAGGCAAATAAAGCATTTGCCCATTATCGCTGGTAATCAAAACGAAATAAAAGCTTTCAACAGAAAGGAGAAGAATACATGGCCAGAGAGTTCTCCTTGGAAAAGACGCGTAATATTGGTATTATGGCTCACATTGATGCAGGCAAAACCACTACTACCGAGCGTATTCTTTTCTATACAGGACGTATCCACAAAATTGGTGAAACCCATGAAGGCGCATCACAGATGGACTGGATGGAGCAGGAACAAGATCGTGGTATTACTATCACGTCCGCTGCAACCACTGCCCAATGGAAAAATCACCGTATAAATATTATTGATACACCGGGGCACGTTGATTTCACAGTCGAAGTTGAACGTTCTTTGCGTGTACTTGACGGCGCTGTAACTGTGCTTGACGCACAATCCGGCGTTGAGCCACAGACAGAGACTGTGTGGCGTCAGGCAACAACGTATGGTGTACCACGAGTTGTCTTCGTTAACAAAATGGATAAAGTCGGCGCTGATTTCTTGTATTCAACGAATACATTAAAAGAACGTCTTGGCGCCAATGCGCATGCCGTTCAGCTGCCGATTGGTGCAGAAGATAATTTCGAAGGTATCATCGACCTGATCACCATGCAGGCCTATTACTATGAAGATGAACTCGGAACCCGTGCCGATGCTCGTGAAATCCCTGACGAGTATAAAGAAAAAGCCGAAGAACTGCGCGGTGAATTAATTGAGGCTGTCGCGGAAGTTGATGAAGACCTCATGATGCAATATCTTGAAGGTGAAGAGATTTCCGAGGAGGATCTTAAAAAAGCGATTCGCACAGCAACACTGAATGTTGAATTTTATCCGGTATACTGCGGCTCTGCATTTAAAAACAAAGGTGTTCAATTAGTATTGGACGGCGTTATTGACTACCTTCCATCTCCAACGGATGTACCGCCGATAGAAGGTATAGTACCGGGAACAGAAGAAGAAACAACACGACCATCTGACGATAATGCACCGTTTTCAGCACTCGCATTTAAAGTTATGACAGACCCGTATGTAGGTAAGCTGACATTCTTCCGGGTGTACTCGGGTACATTGGATGCCGGTTCATATGTCAAAAACTCGGTTAAAGATAACCGGGAACGAGTTGGACGCATCCTGCAAATGCATGCAAACTCACGGCAGGAAATTAAGACAGTACATGCCGGCGAAATTGCAGCAGGTGTTGGTCTGAAAGATACATCGACCGGGGAAACGCTATGTGATGAAAAGGATCTTGTTGTTCTTGAGTCCATGGACTTTCCGGAACCGGTTATTTCGGTTGCCATTGAGCCTAAAACAAAAGCCGATCAGGATAAGATGGGAATTGCTTTGGGCAAACTGGCAGAAGAAGACCCGACTTTTAAGACGGAAACAGATGAAGAAACCGGCCAGACCATCATCTCCGGAATGGGTGAATTACATCTCGACGTTATCGTTAACCGGCTGAAAGTTGAATTCAAGGTCGAAGCGCAAGTTGGCGCACCGCAAGTGGCCTACCGCGAAACATTCCGCGGATCTGCTGAGGTTGAAGGCAAATTCATTCGTCAATCCGGAGGTCGTGGACAGTACGGACATGTTTTGGTTAAATTTGAACCAAACGATGAAGGCGCAGGCTATGAATTTGAAAATAAAATCGTCGGTGGTGTCATACCGCGTGAATATATTCCATCTGTTGATTCAGGCATCCGTGAATCAATGGAGAATGGTGTATTAGCGGGCTATCCACTTATCGATGTTAAGGCAACGCTTTTCGATGGAAGCTACCATGATGTTGACTCAAACGAGATGGCATTTAAAATTGCCGGATCGATGGCTCTCAAGGAAGCTAAAAGAGAATGCAGACCGGTTCTGCTTGAGCCGATGATGAAAGTTGAAATTGTTATCCCTGAAGAGTATATGGGTGATATTATGGGGGATGTGACATCACGCCGTGGCCGTGTAGAAGGTATGGAACCGCGCGGACCGGCACAGCTTGTCAAAGCATTTGTGCCGCTTGCTGAAATGTTTGGTTACGCAACATCATTAAGATCCAACACACAAGGACGCGGAACTTTTACAATGCATTTTGACCATTATGAGGAAGTGCCAAAGAGCATCTCTGAAGAAATTATTAAGAAAAATGCAGGAGAATAATTGATTTTTTCCTTAATCTGACGTATAACTTTTATTGAAGGCTCGGTTTATTCGGCCCTTCAATAAATTTAAAAAAACACTTTTATTTCTTTAAAGGAGGAACTATACATGTCTAAAGAAAAATTTGACCGCTCGAAAAGTCACGTGAATATTGGAACAATTGGACACGTCGACCATGGTAAAACCACATTGACTGCAGCTATCACAACTACAATGCATAATGAATCCGGTGCAGGTTCTGCAATGAATTTTGACGAAATCGACCATGCCCCAGAGGAAAAAGAACGAGGTATTACAATCGCTACTTCCCACGTGGAGTATGAAACGGACTCCCGTCACTATGCACATGTTGACTGCCCAGGGCACGCTGACTATGTTAAAAACATGATCACCGGTGCAGCACAAATGGACGGTGCTATTCTGGTTGTATCTGCAGCTGACGGCCCAATGCCACAAACTCGTGAGCACATTCTGCTCTCACGCAACGTCGGTGTTCCAGCAATTGTTGTATTCCTAAACAAAGTTGACATGGTTGACGACGAAGAGCTGCTCGAACTGGTTGAAATGGAAGTTCGTGACCTTCTGACTGAATATGACTTCCCTGGAGACGATATTCCAGTCGTTAAAGGTTCAGCTTTGAAAGCTCTTGAAGGCGAAGCAGAATACCAAGAGAAAATCCATGAATTGATGGCAGCAATCGACGAATACATTCCAACTCCCGAGCGTGATCATGACAAGCCATTCATGATGCCTGTTGAGGACGTATTCTCCATCACTGGCCGTGGTACTGTTGCAACCGGCCGTGTTGAGCGCGGTACAGTTAAAGTTGGTGATGAAGTAGAAATCGTCGGTCTTGCAGAGGACTTGAGCAAATCTACTGTAACTGGTGTGGAAATGTTCCGTAAACTTCTTGACTATGCTGAAGCAGGTGACAACATTGGCGCACTTCTTCGCGGTGTTTCCCGTGAAGATATCAACCGTGGCCAGGTTTTGGCTAAGCCAGGATCAATCACACCACATACAAACTTTAAAGCAGAAGTTTATGTATTGTCCAAAGATGAAGGTGGACGCCACACGCCATTCTTCGCTAACTATCGTCCGCAGTTTTACTTCCGTACTACTGATGTGACTGGTGTTATTCAGCTTCCAGAAGGCGTTGAAATGGTTATGCCAGGTGACAACATCGAAATGGATGTTGAATTGATTTCGCCAATTGCCATTGAAGACGGTACACGCTTCTCTATCCGTGAAGGTGGAAAAACCGTTGGATCCGGTGTTGTAACAAAAATCGAAAAATAAAACATGGTTAATATAAAAAATAGGCAGCGTGACGACGCTGTCTATTTTTTGTT
>NZ_DATGTT010000033.1:0-24657 GCF_035301675.1 Lentibacillus sp.
CTATCATTAGTTTTGGCAATATTCGTTTCCGTTTAATCCACGTGTATATTATGAATAGATAAAAGAAAGCAAGAACGAAGTCTGTTATGTATATAAATAAATCGTAACCTGCTAAATCGGCCGGATTGAACGTTAAGACAACATACATTACCGTAGTCAGATTGAACAGGATCATAATTGCCGGGATAATCAGCCATCCTGCTATGATTGCATAACGAGATTCGGTTTCAAATTCAGGCTGATTTTTTGCCATTTTTTCGTTCACAGATAACCCCCTCCTTTTTACACAATTTAAACTCAGTATAGCAAACCCGGGATTTTCCTTCTACTGTTCAACGGGGTAATTTCTGGTATAGATTAATAAATTAACTGTAATTTACCTGGGCTGCCTTAAATAAGTAGAGTCATCACTTTAGAGACAAAGACTACTTGAAAATAGATTTCTTCATGTTAATATAGACACATTGACAATTGCATAAGTGGTAAAGCACTGGGGGAGCTAATTATGGCTGAGAAGAATAATGCGTTCTGACCCTTTGCACTCGATCTGGATAATACCGGCGTGGGGAAGTGTGTTTGTATAAAGTTATTTAATACTGCTTTGCATATAAACAAACTGCATTCTCACGGGGATGCAGTTTGTTATTTGTTATTGGACAAAGATTTAAGGCCTGACGAATAAGAAGGGGGAAGCGTGATGAATTACATACGAAATTTGTTACCGGTTTTACTGCTGTTTCTGCTTGTATTAACCGCTTGCAGTGGGGAGGGACAAGAGGAAACAGCGTCTGAAGGGGAAACAGGCGAAAAAGAAGAAAAAGTGGTTCAGCTGAGTGCGCCCGGTGAAATTCCCGGATTGAATCCAACAATGGCTGACAACGACTTTAGCTTTAATGTCATCAATCAGGTATTTGAAGGGTTGTACCGTCTTGATAAAGATGGCGAGCCACAATTGGCAATGGCGGCAAGTGAACCTGAGGTCAGTGATGATAATCGGGTATATACATTCAAAATACGGAAAGATGCGACATGGTCGGATGGCTCCCCGGTTACCGCGGGCGATTTTGAATATGCCTGGAAAAAGGCAGTTGATCCGAATACAGGTGCCGCATATGGACCACAATTTGAGGAGATCGTTGCAGGCGCGTCGGAAATTTTAAAAGGCAACAAACCAGTTGATGAACTTGGTGTCGAGGCACTGGATGAGAAAACATTAAAAGTGACGCTGGAGGAGCCGGTCCCCTATTTTAAGGATTTACTGACGACAGCCATATTTTTTCCGCAGCCCGAGGAGTTCATCAAAGAACAGGGGAATAAATACGCAACAGACAGCGAACATACCTTGTATAATGGTCCATTTGTCCTGGACGACTGGAACGGCACCGGGAATACGTGGACTTACGAAAAAAATGATAAGTACTGGGACAAGGATGCTGTCAACGTTGACAAGATCGAGGTTAACGTTGTGAAAAATACGCAAACTGCGGTCGATCTTTACAATAACGATCAGCTGGATCACGTTGAGCTGACGGGTGACTTTGTTGACCGGTATGCATCAGATGATGAGTACCATACCTTTTTGACGGGCGGGGTCAGATTTTTGAAAATGAACCAGGGAAAAGATGGGAAGCAGACGCATCTTGCCAATTTAAATATCCGAAAAGCATTAAATATGGCATTGGATAGGGAAGTTATCGTCAACGACATTCTCAATAACGGCTCAACCGTTCTGTATGGCACGGTACCTCAAGGGATATCGGAAAACCCGGAAACCGGCGAGGATTTTCGCGCGGAAAATGGCGAACTGGTCCAGTATGATGCAGATAAGGCAAAAGAACATTGGCAGCAAGGATTAGAGGAGCTGGATGAGAATGAATTGGAGTTTGCTTTGACCACATCCGATTCCAGCTCATCGAAAACCATTGCCGAAAATCTCAAATATCAGTGGGAGTCCAGGCTTCCAGGGCTGACAATCACGATTAAAAATGTGCCGCCCGAACAGCATGTTGATGCAAACGTAAATCAAAATTTCGAGCTGATTTTAACGGGGTGGGGCGGCGACTATCAGGATCCGATGACTTATCTGAACTTGTTTATTACCGATAGTCCAGGCAATCATACGGGTTATTCGGACGAGGAATATGACGAGCTGGTCCTTAAGTCCAAATCCTCCTTGGCAGATAAGCCGATGAAGCGCTGGAACTCTCTGTTAAAAGCGGAGCAATTACTGATTGAAGAGAGTGCCGTACTTGTCCCGCTCTATCAAACCAGTACGGCCTATTTGCAAAAAGAAGATGTGACTAATTTGATTACTTATAAGGTCAGTGCGGATAATTATAAATGGATTGATGTAGAAAGATAGAATCGGACAAAGTGGGGATTGGTTACTTTAGTAGATAGGGGACAGGTTATGAAGCCTGTCCCTATTCTTCCGTTTGACTCACTCAAGGATAAAAGCGGGTATGGTTTTGTAGCCGTTTTGATAGATTCCAGTTCAACATATTCCTCGATGTCATGCATTTTATCTCCGGTCGGACCATAACAGGTTGCCGGGATGCCAAATTCATCAATGTCTTACTTGATAGTGTTAGACAGTTAGCTGAGATGAAAAGGTCGATATAATTGCAGTAAGCGGGTGATTCAAGATACCGCCAGACGGGTAGTTTTGGGCCCCTCTTTTTTGTGCTTCAATTCCCCTTAGCTTACGTTTTCGATTGGGTTTTTGAAAATATATGATAGAACTAAATATAAAAGTATTTATGATAGCGCTTTACAATAAGGAACGTTTGTTCTAATATATAACTAAGCTTGGTAGATTCATTATTAGTAAACAAGGGAGGTTGATTTCTGACTTGTATAAAAATATTTTCTTCTATTTTGTTCACCGTATAATTAATTGGTTAAATGAACGGAAGCAAGAGATATATTTTATTTTAATGGCAATTTTGGTATTAAGTGCAATTGGAATTGGTATTCATATGTACATTTATTATAGAGGCACTCCCATGTTCGAAAATCCAACAACGATTGTTGAACATTTTGCCAGACCAATTTTTATAGGTATGCTTGCCACAGTGCTTATGTTAGCATTAGGTACTTTATTCATCCATCTTGTAACAATGGTCCCCTTAAAACGTATCAGTTTCTTTAGAATGGAATTGGAATTCGATACCGCAAGAGAAAAACAAATAGCTAATCAATTCCTTTATACCTCAACAATGCTGCAGAACCATACTGACAATGTGAAATATTTATTAGAAAATAATTTAATAGAATTCAAACAAGTGCTGCAGTTTCTTGCAGACAGTTATAAAAATAGTGCGTTGGAATATAATGATGAATTAACTCTAGAAGTTGATGTGATAAATTTCAATGAATTAGCGGGAAGAAAGGAAGGGAAACTTTTCAATGCAATAAAAAAGCAATCTCCAGTTAAATCTAATACTATTTTTAGAAATAGATTAATCAACGGGGAAAATTTGCTTGTTGGATCAATTTCAGTATCCGATACACAGGACTTAGTAATGGTCGTTCGTAGAGGGTATGAGCATCCATTTGATATTTATGATCAGGAAACGATTGAAAGTATTCTTGGCTATGCGACTGTACTATTTGATACAGTAATTATGATCCAGATAATGACTAAAAATAATTTGCTGGGTTAAAAATCGACTTTATATAGACGTTTCATTGTGAAATATGGTATTCTAAAAATAGAGAGAGGTGTTTGTATGGCGGTAAAAGAAAAACATGTCTCAAAAGATCAAAAAAGCATGTCTCCCCATATTCGTCGAATTCAAGAAAGATATGGACTTAAAAAGTCTAAAGATGTAACCAATAGACCTAGAACGATTAACGAGCTATACAAAATCAGATATAAAAACAAGTTCCGCTGATTAAGTGTCAGCGGAATTTTTAAATGTTATCCTGATTGGGATAAAACGAAGGAAATGGTCGTGCTATTCTTTTCCCTTTTTGGATATGGAAGCCATTAAAAAGCCTGTTTTTTTTGTTAGCTTGTTTAGTGTCAATATAACGACTCTTAATATAGTTTTCTTTGTTATTGGTCATGATATCATTCCTAACACCTTTGTTTTAATTTATTTTATGAGTGAGTGTTTCTTTTTATGCAGTTTCAGTAACCTCTTCAACCAGACGTATCAATTCATCTCCATTGTTAATTTCAATTGGTTTATCAATAACATATGACCTTGCTTGATTGGTAAATTCACTAGCCAAGATATAGTATGACCAGAAATAATCTTTCTCACCCCTATAATCAAAATGAACATGGAAAAAGAGGTATATTCTGCCTAATAAAAACTATTTTTCCTCTCTATACCCCGAACCCAATTTTGCTTCGATAATAGTTATGAAGTGAGGGCTGGGTGCATTACACCACAAAAGAAGGATTTTCACTGACTTTTAGCGAAATGTTATAGAGTTGAACGATTATGACAGGGATGTGCGACTGTATGCTTGAGGTGTGGCGTCTGTTGTCATATTCCCCACAAATTATGAATGCAGGAGTGGATGTTATGAAGCACAGTTACATTTCGCATCTTTACTGCCCGAAATGTGAGAATACGTATGGCACCCGGGAACAGTATCAGCTTTGTGCGTGCGGTTCGCCTTTGTTGGTCGACTATGATCTGGATGAAGTAGCGAAAAATGTGACACCAGATGAATTGCCATCACGAGAACCAACGCTATGGCGTTATCATGAATTACTGCCGGTTGAGGAAGAATCCAATGTTGTTTCATTGGGTGAGGGTATGACGCCATTAACCCCGTTCAGTGAACTTGGCGGTAATATGGGCGTTGAGAATTTGTACATGAAGGATGAAGGGCTGATCCCGACAGGCAGCTTCAAGGCAAGGGGAGCGGCTGTCGGGGTATCGAAAGCAAAAGAAGTCGGCGTTAAGGAACTGGCTATGCCGACGAATGGAAATGCCGGTGCTGCATGGGGGCTGTATGCTGCCAGAGCAGGCATGGAATCGACCATTGTGATGCCGGATGACGCACCGAAAATTACCCGAAGTGAAGTTGCTTTATCGGGAGCAAATCTTTATTTAGTGAATGGTCTCATCAGTGATGCCGGCAAGATTGTCGGAAGAGCGGTTAAAGATTACAACTTGTATGATGCATCCACATTGAAGGAACCTTACCGGATTGAAGGCAAGAAAACGATGGGGCTGGAAATCGCCGAGCAGCTCAATTGGATAATGCCTGATGTCATCCTTTACCCTACAGGAGGCGGCGTGGGCTTGATTGGCATCTATAAGGCTTTGAAAGAATTAAAGGCTTTAGGCTGGGTCAAAGGGAAGCTACCGAGATTAGTGGCTGTTCAATCAACAGGATGCGCTCCGATAGTCAAGGCCTGGGAAGAAGGAAAACGCGAATCCGAATACTGGAACGATTCCGAGACGCTTGCATTTGGCATCAATGTTCCAAAAGCATTGGGTGATTTTCTTGTTTTGGATGCCATTTATGATACCAATGGCTGTGCGGTCGCCGTAGATGATAAATCGATGGTTAAGGAACAGGAGAGAATCGCAAACATGGAAGGCAGCTTTATTTGTCCGGAAGGCGCTGCGACATTCGTGGCTGTCCGCAAATTGCGGCAAAATGGATGGATCGGAGCGGACGAAACAGTTGTGGCTTTGAACACAGGAGCCGGCATCAAGTATCCGGACACGGTTCAAGTGAGGCCGGAGATATTGGAGAAAGACGATGCAATCGTGAAAGTGGATGAGGGTCTTGCAAAGTGATTTTGGAAACGGAGATTATGTCTTTATTGCCGAAGAAGGCGATCTTATTGAAACAGCCGCTCCGGTAAAATTAAAACCTGTGGAATAATATAATTTATGCAGGCTACTTGGACGAAGGGTCATGCTTCTTGCCCCGGGTGTTTTGTCTTTCTACAGTTCTGTCCCGCCTCTCTGTCCTGATAAGAATAATAGAAAGGATTTTTAGATGAGTTTCTTAGATGAATATAAAGAAACACGTGAAAAGTTTCGTGAAATGCATAGTATGATACTAAACGATGTTGATAAAGGTTATGGAGATAAAGTTGCGGAGTCTATAGGGATTCTTGAGAACAGCCGCATTGTATTTGAGTCATATCCTGAAAGAGACGCTTTTTTCGACTTTATGGTGCATGGAGAAATCATAGATGGGAAAAGTTCTCTGTCAGCGTACCTGGAAAAAAGCCGGGAAAGCAAAGACAGTAATAAGCTGTTTAGGATAATGAAAGCTTCGGAAGTTTCACTTTATGAAATTGAACATGTCGATCGGGAAAGCAACACGATCCGGCTTAACGATATTCTGAATCCTTCATTAACTCATGAGGTTATCGATTTTTCGTTAAGTCAAACAATCAATGAAAATGTTCTGCTATGTACAAGGCTTTATCATTTGGAGTCTTACAGTATGACATCGGGGCTGATGTTTTTATTTGATGCTGATCACCGGGAATATTTGCGCAGAAGAAGCCGAAAAATCATCAAAAAAATAAAGACAGGGAATGTATCCGATAAACGCTTCCTTGCTTTTTTCGACTTAAACAGACGGGATGGATTACCAGCGGCTTTAGAAGAAGTCGAATGATAAACATGGATTGATAGGAAAGGCAGATGATTGAAATGCAATTGTGCTGTAGATTAGTCGAAAATCGCTATAGATTACAAGAAAATCGCTATAGATTGGGCTTTTAACTTGGAGAAAGCAATTAAAAACGGGAACAGGCCTCATCCTGTTCCCGTTCTCGCTACTTTACTGTCAGCAATCTATTTCCAGCCTCAATGTGTTTCTGGCTGACAGGATTAATCGTTTCATAGGCGTCGGAATTGGTAATGACAATAGGTGATGTCAGATCAAATCCTTTATTGGTGATCGCATCCATATCAAATGTACATAAAAGCTGGCCTGTATCAACCTCTTCATCCTTTGACACATTTAGCTCAAATACGTTTTCTTTAATATCAACGGTGTCCAGCCCGATATGCAATAATATTTCCACACCACTATCGGTTGTTAATCCAATGGCATGTCCAGTTGGGAAGACGGTTGTCACCTTGCCATTGGCAGGCGCATATAATTTACCTTCACTTGGATAAATGGCGATTCCTTTGCCGACTGCTTCTTTGGCAAAAACTTCATCGTCTAATTCATTTAAAGGTCGCAATTCACCGGATAATGGACTGCTGATATAAATCTCTGCTTGCTGTTCGGGTTCGTCCGCATCTGCTTTTTCCGTTTCGTCAGTATTCTCACCATAAAGCTTGTGGACCATTTCTTCTTTGTAGCCAAACAGATAGGTCAGGACGAATCCGCCGATATAAGAAATGACAAGTCCGATAATATACAATAAATATTTGTTGTCCGCAATAAGTGGAATTAAAACAGCACCAGATGGCCCGACCGTGATGGCGCCCACTTCAAACAGAGATAAGAACGCACCGCCGAATCCGGCTCCCAGACACGCTGTAATAAACGGCCGGCCAAGCGGCAAACTGACACCGTAAATAAGCGGTTCACCAATGCCGAGAAATCCTACAGGCAGGACACTTGCGACCGTATTTTTCAGACGTTTGTTTTTGGCTTTGATATAAATGGCAATCATAGCACCAACTTGTCCACCGCCTGCCATGGCGAGAATAGGAAGCAGTGTCGTTGAGCCAAATTGATCTATTAACTCGAGATGCACGGGGATTAATCCCTGATGCATGCCAACGGTTACCAGCGGCAGGAATGTTGCTGCCAGTACGTATCCGCCAATGATACCACCTGCTTGGAGCATGACATCAACTAGGAACCATGTAATGCCGTCCATAAGCAATCCTGCGAGCGGCTGAATAACCACAATCGTTACAATTGAGCCGATCATAACGGTGATCAGTGGCGTTAGAACAAGATCCAGACTGTCTATCATCCGTTTGCGAATAAATTTTTCAATTTGTGCAAACAGATAAGCGGCTACAATAACACCTAACAGACCGCCGAGACCTGAGCTGAGTTTCAGGTCCAGGCCAAATAAACTTAAGGAGCCTATGTCACCTAAAACCGGTGCATAAATCAGTAAACCTGCGATACCGCCGAGAACCATGGTGCCACCAAATTCTCTTGCTGTATTAATACCGACAAATACGCCGAGCGATCCAAACAGGAGATTGCCGATTGCCTGCAGCAGCATGAACCAGTCCGACTCGAGAACGGCTGGGTCCAATATGCCTGCGTCCGGATTGGCCAGGTTCGTTATCAGGTTCGCGATTCCGAGCATTAAACCTGACGCGACCAGGCCGGGAACAATCGGAACGAAGATATTGCCGATATGTCTGAATAATTGCTGGAACATTGATGTTTGTTTGGCTTTATAAGCTGCCTTTGTATCAGATGTCATATCAAATTCGCTGTCGTCATTTTCGTCTTCAACATCCACATCAATTGTCGTGCTTTCGTGTATTGCGTTGGCGACTTTTGTTACCTTGCCGGGACCGAGGACGATTTGAATTGTTCCCTGATCGATGACGCTCAGGACGCCTTCTAATTGTTTAATAGCTTCCAAATCCACGTTGTTGCGTGATTTGAGATCGATCCGCAATCGTGTTATACAATTGGTGAGGTTGGTGATATTGTTTTCACCGCCAAGATTCTCAACAATTGATTGGGCTAATTTTTGATTATTCATCGCTGGTTTCACCATCCTTGTTGTTTGCTATTCTGATAGCTTCGCGTACAAAGCCATTTGCCTGTTCCAGGTACTTATTGGCTTTTTCATAGCTGCATTGCCTTTTGATCATAATGATCGCCGCCTTTGGATTTTGATGGGATTTCTTCAAATAAGCGGAAGCGGTATCATTATCAACCTGGGCGGCAAGGGAAATAATATTTTTTGCCCGTTCAATAAGTTTTTTATTGGTTAATTGGACATCGACCATAAGATTTTTATAGACTTTCCCGATGCCAATCATGGCACTTGTTGAAATCATATTTGCAACGAGTTTTTGGGCAGTCCCTGCTTTTAACCGGGTTGATCCTGTTAAAATTTCGGGTCCGACTTCAACTTCGATTGGGATGTCCGCATAATGGCTGGACCGGGCCTTTTTGTTACAGCTGATTGATGCAGTGTGAGCACCGACTTTGTTGCTGTATTCCAATCCGCCGATGACATAAGGTGTGCGTCCGCTGGCAGCGAGGCCGATGACGGTATCCTTTTTATTTAAATACAGCTCTTTCAAGTCGACTGCAGCCAATTCAGGATCATCTTCAGCACCTTCTACTGCCTCAATAATAGCTTCCTGACCGCCGGCGATAAGCCCTTGAACCTTTTCAGGATCCGTTCCAAATGTCGGCGGGCATTCCACTGCATCAAGAATTCCCAAACGGCCGCTTGTGCCAGCTCCAATATAAATGAGCCTGCCGCCATTGGTGAATGAATCAATGACTGCTGAAGCAGCTTTTTCGATTTGGTTTATTTCTTTGTTTACTGCTTCCGGAACGCTTTTATCTTCCTGGTTCATCACCTGTAAAATGTCATGAGTACTCATTTCATCCAAATTCATGGTTTTATCATTACGTTTTTCTGTTGTTCTCGTTGTTGTTTCGGGCACTTCCGATATCCTCCCTCTGGCTTTGCTGTATGATTTCATAAGTTTGGTTTAAATGGGCTAAGGAATTGTCGTAATCCTCATACGCACATGCTGTGTAGAGCATGTCGATCACGTTTAAGGAAGCAATTCGCGATGACATGGCAGCACTTCGGAATTCATCTTCCTGGGCGGCAACAAATAATACAGCATCTGCTATTTCACTCAAATCAGAATCTGCATATTTCGTAATTGCTATCACTTTTGCGCCTTTAGATTGGGCGATTTTGACACAATCAATAATTTGCTGTGTTGCACCAGAGTATGAAATAGCGACGGCTACATCATCTTCATTCAGGTTGACCGCCGATACTTTCTGCATATGAAAATCACTGTAAGCTGTACAGGCTTTATTGATGCGCATGAATTTTTGAATCGCATCATAGGCAATCAAAAAACTGGAGCCAACACCATAGAAGTCAATTTTCTTTGCGTTGATCAGGTATTCATATGCTGTTTCAAATTGATCTTTTTGGATTAATTGCAGCGAACTGTATAATGATTGAATATTTGTATTGGTAATGACCGACATCATTTTATCGATGGAATCGCCAGGTGATAACGTTTCCTGTTCAAGGTCGTGTAAATTTATGACGGCCAGATCGCCGGATAATTTTAATTTAAAATCCTTAAAGCCGTTGTAGCCAAGTGAATGACAATAGCGCATAACCGCAGAAGGGCTGGCGTAACTGGCATTTGCAAGCTGATTGACGGTCATGGTAACTGCCTTGTCCGGATTTTCCAAAATATACGCCGCTACAGCTCCTTCTGATGGTTTAACATAATTAAGTGATTCCCTCACTTTATAAAGAACACCTTCCAGTGTGAACACCTCCAGCCATTTGACGTTAGCGCTTTCACATTTTATGGTATCTTTTCTGATATAAAAAATCAATTTATTGAAATATTTTGGTATAAAGTTTCAGATTTTGAAATTTTGATTTGGTGACTGAAGATGAGTTTCTGAATAAACAAACATTACGGCACTGACAGGATTTTGCGTTTTCTTGTCGAACATTATGTCATATGCGTATACAAAGGGGGAGAGGAATATGAGTAAAAGAAGTATGTGGTCACTGAAGCTGTCAACAGCTGCAATTGTGCTGATTCCGGCAGCAATTGGCATCAATTATCTTGGCAAATTATTTGCCGGACTGCTCAAGCTGCCGCTCTGGCTTGATTCTATCGGGACAGTGCTGGCGGCAATGCTGGCCGGACCGATTATTGGAGCTGCTTCAGGTATTATCAATAATCTTATTTATGGGGTTACAGTGGATCCAATATCGACGGTCTATGCGATTACAAGCGGTGTCATTGGACTGGTGGTCGGGATGATGGCGTATAAAGGATGGATCGCCACTATTAAAAAGGCGATTGTGATCGGTCTTGTTGTTGGTTTTGTAGCTGCGATCGTATCAACACCATTAAACATTATTTTTTGGGGAGGACAAACCGGGAATGTTTGGGGAGATGCATTTTATGCGTATTTGATCTCAATGGATCTTCCTGTTTGGATTGCATCATTTGGTGACAGCATTGTCGTCGATGTTCCGGATAAAGTGGCTACGGTTATTATCAGTTATCTGATTTTTAGGGGCTTGCCGAATACACTAACGAACATTTATCGAAGTGATGAAATAGAAGAATTATAAGAGGTTGATTCCATGGGCTCCATGACACTCTATGTTGAAAAGAATTCGATTATACACAATATAGATCCGCTGACAAAGCTGCTGTATGTTTTTGTCAGTATTGCAGCGACGTATATTGTTCCGGCACATGAATTTGTATTGCTGGTCGCAGCGTTCAGTCTGCTGCTGCTTGTTCTCGGAAAAGTATTTGTAAAAATTCTGCCGATCATAGCAATCAGTATCATTTTGATTATTTCAATCATTATTGTACAGGGGATGTTTCATCCGGATAATGAAACCATTCTATTTTCGGTTGGAGTCATTACGTTTTATCAGGAAGGCTTGTCATATGCTGCATTGCTGACACTCCGGGTAATCAACATGCTGAGTGCATTTGGTGTGCTGATTTTGACAACCAAACCTGATGAATTGATTGAGCGTTTAATAAAAAAGGGGATGTCACCTAAAATCGGGTATGTTTTTTTATCCGTATTGCAAATTATCCCGCAAATGCGGGCGACAATGGCGAAAATAACCGATGCCCAGCGTTCAAGAGGGATGGAGACAGAGGGGAACCTGCTTGTTCGGTTGAAAGCATTTTTTCCGTTAATCGGACCTGTCGTGCTAAATTCACTGAATGATACCCGTGAACGTGCGATTGCACTTGAAATGCGGGGCTTTAATACTAAAGGGAAGAAGACATTTTTAAATGAATCACAGGAATACCCGTACCGGAAAGTCATGCAATTGTTACTGGCAGCCGGGCTGATTGCTGCGATTATGTGGAGGATATTACTATGAGCATCGTTGACGTCGAAGGCTTGAAATATAAATATCCGGATACAGATAAGCTTGTCCTTGATGATATTTCATTCAAGGTGGAGAAGGGGGAATTCATTGGGCTGATCGGGCGGAATACGGCAGGAAAGTCCTCGCTGTGTTTCGCGCTGTCAGGGCTTATTCCGCACTTTTTTAAAGGTGCTTACGGCGGAAAGGTTCTGATTGACGGGGCGGAAATTAAACAGCACGACATGGGTGAAATTGCTGCCAATATCGGTCTCGTGTTTGAAAATCCATTTTCACAGATGACCGGCTCCAAATATTCTGTATATGAAGAGATTGCCTTTGGCTTGGAAAACATCGGAATTGAAAGAGAAAAAATGATCTCCCGGATCGATGAAAGTCTTGAGTTGCTTGATATTACAGCTATTAAAGATAACAATCCGTTTGATTTGTCTGGCGGGCAGATGCAGCGGGTTGCGATTGCCAGTGTGATTGCGATGCGGCCGGATGTCCTGATTTTGGACGAGCCCACATCCCAATTGGATCCTCAAGGGTCAGCGGAAGTTTTCAAGGTTGTTGAGAATCTCACTAATGAAGGCATTACCATCATCATGGCCGAACATAAGATGGAGAAGGTTTCACAGTATGCGGACAAAGTGCTGTTATTGGATAATGGAAAAATAATCGACTATGACACACCGGCAAATGTCTTTTCCAGAGATGATCTGTTGGAGTTCGGGATCGCTGCACCGGTGGTTACCAGAGTCGCAAAGGCACTGGGGATAAAAGACGCGCAATCCGGCGAGTATCCTGTAACACTTGCGGAGATTTCCCGTGAAAATTGGTGATAAACGATGACAGAATTAAAAATTGATAGTCTGCATTTTTCATATACGTCAGATGCCCGCGTTTTAAAAGGAATCGATTTGCGCCTGAATGACAAGACAACCGCGATTGTCGGTCAGAACGGTGCAGGCAAGACCACATTTGTGAAGCTGCTGAAAGGACTGCTGCAGCCGGACGAAGGGGTTATTACGTTAAATGGTCAGGATACGAAAGATTCTACCGCGGCAAATCTGGCGAAATATGTCGGGATGGTGTTTCAAAATCCAAATGACCAGATTTTTAAAAACAAGGTGGTTAATGAAGTCATGTTCGGACCGTTGAACCTCGGCCGGAATGAGCGCGATTCCCGTGACAAAGCATTGGCAGCGCTTAAGAAAGTTGGCCTTGAACACCGGAGCGGCAATAATCCCTACGACTTAAGTTTATCCGAGCGGAAAATGATATCGATTGCCTCTGTCCTGGCGATGGATACAGACGTCGTTATTTTCGATGAGCCGACAATGGGGCAGGATTTTGCGGGCAAGGAAACGATTAAGGACATCATTTCAGAACTTCGCAATCACGGAAAACTTGTGTTGTGTATTCTCCATGATATGGACTTTGCCGCAGAGGTCTTTGAACGGGCAATTGTTTTTAATCAAGGCAAAGTGCTATTGGATGGTCCGTCAAGAGAGGTATTTGCGAACAAAATGGTGCTTGAGCAAGCATTTCTTGAACAGCCACAGGTTATGCAAGTCGCGCAAGCATTTGGGCTGGAAGGGAGTTATTTGACGGAGGATGAGTTGATTGAGAGATTGAAGGGATAATTTGTTATTTGGGAGGTATACGATTTGGAGGGCATTCCGTAAAGCAGAGTGTCTTTTTCGTCGGTTTGTAATAAGTGTTATAATAAAAATCAATAAAAGCATTGCAACATTTTCCAATATAGGATACTGTTTTATTAAGTTATAAAATTGGTACGGATGAATATTAAATCCAGTGCATAAATTATTGACTACACTAAGAGGGGACCATGTTTCGTGCAATTAAACTATGAAAGTTCAATTCCACTGCATGTACAATTAAAAGGTATTATCGAAAAACAGATAGCAGAAGGCGAACTTACCGGCCAAATTCCGACTGAGCGGAATTTTATGGAAGACTATAATGTCAGCAGAAGCACTGTGCGTGAAGCGATTAACCTTCTAGTCCGGGAAGGTGTTTTGGAAAAGCGGCACGGCAGCGGAACGTTTGTATCCATAAAGCCAATTCATCAGTGGCTCGGCAATCTTACAAGTACCACGGAAATGATCAGGCAAATGGGAAAGAAACCGGGGGCTAAATTAATTGACCACTATAAAATGACGCCGGAAGCTTATATTCAGGAAAAAGCCGGATTCAGTGATGCTTTTTTTATAAAACGGATCCGCTATGCAGATGACATCCCGATCGGTGTTGAATGTCATTACTATCCGATTGATATTGGTGAAGCGATTGCCAAGTATGACTTGGATGATACAACACTTTATGAAATTGAAGAAAATGAATTGGGTATTTTGTTTGCAGAAGCAAGCCAGGTGATCGGCAACGGCATCATACCTGATGAAGAAGCGGTTCATCTGAGTATTCCGCAAATGTCTCATGTACTGACTGCTGAACGGATTATTAAAGATCATGAAGGCAGTACCGTTGAGTTTGAAAAGGCATATTACCGCAGTGATATGTTTAATTTTCAAATGAATCTATCCCGCAAATTCGGGTAATCCTATTCCTTGATCCAGCTGGCTTCTTGTCTCCAATCCGCACTAATTATAATGCGTTATAAGACTTATTATCATTTAAAATAACAGAATTAACAAAAAATATTGAAATTACTATATCCAATCCCATATACTGTATTTAAGCAAATAAAAATTGGTACGGACGTCCTTATGTATTTGCTCGTTGTTATTAATGAGGATTGGAGGTATTCAAATGATTGTTGGCGTACCCAGAGAAATCAAAAATAAAGAAAAACGTGTGGCGTTGACTCCATCCGGTGTGACCATGTTTACCGATGCCGGTCATGAAGTGCTGATTGAAACGGCTGCCGGAAATGGAAGCGGTTTCCCGGATGCTGAATACGAAGCGGCGGGGGCTAAGATTGTTCAGTCCGCAAAGGAAGCATGGGAAACTGAGATGGTTATGAAAGTGAAGGAACCTCAGCCGGAAGAATATGATTTCTTGCGTGAGGGGTTAATTTTGTTCACTTTCCTTCACTTGGCGGCTGAGCCGGAGTTAACGCGTCAGCTTGCTGAGAAGAAAGTAACGGCGATTGCATATGAAACGATTCAGGAAGATAGTGGAGCGCTTCCGCTGCTTGCTCCGATGAGTGAAGTGGCCGGCCGCATGTCAGTGCAGATTGGCGCTCAATACCTGGAGAATAATAAAGGTGGAAAAGGCGTCCTGCTCAGTGGGGTGCCGGGTGTCAAACCGGCTAACATTGTCATTGTCGGCGGCGGATCGGTTGGAACGAATGCAGCAAAAATGGCGCTCGGCTCCCGGGCCAATGTGACGATCCTCGATATTAGTACAAAGCGGCTGCGTGAACTGGATGACATGTTTGATGGCAGCGTCAATACATTGATGTCCAATCCGCTGAATATCGCCGAAGCCGTTAAAGATGCCGATTTATTAATCGGTGCAGTACTCATTCCGGGGGCTAAAGCACCTCAGCTCGTCTCTGAAGACATGGTGAAAGAGATGTCAGCAGGTTCTGTGATTATCGATGTTGCGGTTGATCAGGGCGGTTCGATCGAAACCATTGATCACGTGACAACGCATGATGATCCAACGTATACCAAGCATGGCGTTCTGCACTATGCGGTGGCCAATATACCTGGTGCGGTTGCGCGGACATCAACCATGTCCCTGACCAATAACACGAGTCAGTATGGGGTGTTTTTGGCCAATAAAGGTCTGGTAAAAGCCGTGAAGACGAATGCAGCTTTCGCAAAGGGCGTCAATACACATGATGGTGCTGTCACGAATCAGCCGGTTGCTGAAACGCATGACATGAGATATGAAACGCTCGAATCTGTGCTGGAAGGTAAGCCGGTCTCTTTATAATTTCGAATAAATTAATGAAAAGGAGGAGGAAAAATGAAGGCAGAAGTCGAAATGAATCAGGCAGTAACCGGAAAAGAGTCAAAACTGTGGAATGCCATGCATAAATACAATCCGGATGCAAAAGCGACGGTAGCTGTTTCCGGGGAGGGGTCTTGGTTTACCGATGAAGAAGGCAATGAATATCTTGATGGCGTGTCCGGGCTGTGGTGTTTGAATCTCGGGTACGGAAGACAGGAGATTGCCGATGCAGCATCTGAGCAGATGAAAAAATTATCGTATTTTCCATTGACGATGAATCATCAGCCTGCGATTCAATTGGCTAATAAACTAAGCGAAATGCTCGGTGCTGAATATCAGACATTTTTCTCCAACAGCGGTTCCGAGGCTAACGAAACAGCGTTTAAAATCGCCCGGCAATATCACATGCAAACAGGCAATCCGGGCAAGTATAAGTTTATTTCGCGTTACCGTGCTTATCACGGTTCGACCATGGGCGCCATGAGTGCTACTGCCCAGGCTAACCGCCGGGTAAAATACGATCCGTCAGCTCCGGGTTTCCTGCATGTTGCACCGCCATACAGCTACCGTTCCCTATTTTCAGGCAGTGCGGAAGAAAAAGATTTGCGCGCAGCCGATGAGATGGAGGAAATGATCAGGTGGGAAGGCGAAGAAACGGTAGCGGCAGTCATTATGGAGCCGTTCATATCAGGCGGCGGCGTGATTATCCCGTCCATGAAATATATTCAGCGTGTTGCTGATATTTGTGAGAAGTACAATGTGCTTCTTATTATGGATGAAGTGGTGTCAGGGTTTGGCCGGACCGGCAAGATGTTTGGCTTCAAACATGCAGCCGGGGTGCAGCCTGATATTGTCACAATGGCAAAAGGACTGACAAGTGGTTATTTGCCGCTTGGGGCTACATCGGTCAAAGCTGAAATCTATGAGGCGTTTAAACAGGAAGGAAAGGACAAACACCTGCGCCATGTTTCAACGTACGGCGGTCATCCGGCAGCTTGTGCAGTTGGATTGAAGAATATTGAAATCATTGAGAATGAAAACATTGTGGACCGGGTGAATCATCTTGGTAATTCCAAGCTGATTGAATTGCATGATCTTATGAATCATCAGAACGTTGGTGAAATACGGCAGGCCGGATTTTTGCTGGGAATGGAGATGGTTGAGGATAAGACCACTAAAGAACCGTTATCAGAAGCCAAAATGGGCGAAATTGTCGGAGCGTGCAAACAAAAAGGACTCGTTATTGGCAAGAATGGCGATACCGTGCCGGGCGGCAACAACATTCTGATTATTGCACCGCCGCTTACGAGCTCTGAGGAAGATCTGGATTTTATCATTGAGACAGTCAGCTCCGTCATTCACAACATCTAATCTTTGACGGCAGTGGCAAACTCGCTGGATGGGAAGGTCATATACGTGAATTATGAACGTTTAAAAACTTTTATCGCTGTGGCTGAAAAGAACAGTTTTTCAGAAGCTGCCAAAATACTGTATGTAACACAGCCGACAATAACATCGCAAATTAAATCATTGGAAGAGGAACTGGGGACAAAACTCTTTGAGCGAACAACGAAAAAAGTTGAGATCACCCAATCGGCGAAAATTTTGCTGAAATACGCCAGAGAAATTGTGCAGATGAATGACTCTGCCCGTAAAGAGATTACGCAGATGGAAAGCATGACGTACGGCGAATTAGGCATGGGGTGCAGCTTAACGATCGGGGAATATATTTTGCCGGAATTTCTCAAGCAGTTTAAAGAGGAATATCCACTGATTCAAATCCAGGTGAAAATCGCAAATTCCCATCAGGTGATCAGCTCGATCAAAGACCAATTTATTGATGTGGGATTAATCGAAACACCGATAGAAGACAGCCAAATCAATCTGAAGCCATTCCTGGAGGATGAAATTGTTTTAATTGCTGCCCCCGATTACTTTACGGGCGATGATGTGCATATCAGCATGGAACAAGTCAGGCAGTCGCCGCTGATTTTCCGGGAAGAGGGCTCGGGGACACGTTCTGTCGTCAATCATTATATCGAAAAAGCAGGACTGACAAATGATGATTTGCAGATTGTCATGGAACTGGGCAGTACCGAGGCAATCAAGGCAGTGGTTGAATCAGGTCTGGGCGTTTCGTTTATTTCGAAAAATGCGATTAAAAAAGAACAGGAATTGGGACTGTTAAGAGCCTATTCCATTACAGACATGAAATTAAAACGGCATTTTTATATCGCCCACCGGAAAGACCACGTGCTGAAATCATCAACAGAGCTCTTTTTGGAAACATTGCAGGCGATTGCAAAGGAATAAGAGACGTTTATGGCTGATGAGCCAGCAGGCAATCATCATAATAACTATTAAGGAGGATCTCAAATTATGGTCAAACAAACAGAAGAAATGAAGCAGGCTGTGAATCAGAAACAGAAAATGACACCAAGTGAAGCGATCGTCGAGACACTTGTGGCGGAAAATATTAAAGAAGTTTACGGCATCGTCGGATCAGCGTTTATGGATATGCTCGATTTATTCCCGTCAGCGGGCATCCGTTTTATCCCGGTGCGCCATGAACAGAGTGCCGGTCACATGGCAGATGCGTATGAACGTGTTTCCGGAACAGCAGGGGTCATCGTCGGTCAGAATGGGCCGGGGATCACCAACATGGTGACGTCCGTTGCGGCAGCGAATCAGGCGCACAGTCCGCTGGTGGTCATTTCACCGTCTGCCGGCACCAATGCGATTGGGATGGACGGTTTCCAGGAAGCCAATCAGGTATCGATTTTCAAGGATATTACGAAAGAAACAGTACAAGTCACGAATATAAACAAAGTTGCCGATAAATTGCGGACGGCATTCCGGATTGCTTACGCCGAGAGAGGCCCG
Organism: Lentibacillus sp.; assembly: GCF_035301675.1. Lineage (NCBI taxonomy): Bacteria > Bacillati > Bacillota > Bacilli > Caryophanales > Bacillaceae > Lentibacillus > Lentibacillus sp. Next base: position 18,896 of record NZ_DATGTT010000033.1, read on the forward strand.
GTTCTGTTCGATATCCCGCGTGATTTGTTTTATGGTGAATTAGAAGACGTGATTCTGGAGCCGCATCAGTACCGTGCCGATAAACGCGGCGTCGGTGATCCGGCATCGATTGAGCAGGCTGTCGAGCTGCTCAAAAATGCTAAGAATCCGGCGATTATTTCCGGCCGCGGGGCAGTTGATGCGAATGGTGTGGATTCGGTTGTGAAAATCGCTGAACATTTAACAGCACCCGGTGCGACGGCATATATGCATAATGATGCGTTTCCGGCCGATCATCCGCTTGCGGTTGGACCGATCGGCTATATGGGAGCTAAATCTGCCATGTATTCACTGCAGGAGGCCGATGTCGTCCTTGCCATTGGCACACGCCTGTCACAGTTCGGTACACTTCCGTGCTATGATATCGACTACTTCCCGACACATGCCAACATCATTCAAATCGATATCAATCCGCGCCAGATCGGACGGACACATCCGGTTGAAGTGGGTATCATTGGTGATGCGAAAGCGGCCAGTGATGAAATTTACCGTCAGCTGACATCGGTATTGCCATCACCTGAAAAGGATAACGAGCGGATCCAGGCTGTGACCAAGCGTAAAGAAGAGTGGGACCAGGAATTGGTGGATTCGGCGATGGAAGATGGCAATCCGATCAACCCAAGACGTGCCTTGCTTGAGATGACGAGGGCGATGCCTGAAAATGCGATTGTATCATCCGATATCGGTAACGTGTCATCGACAGCGAATTCTTATTTGCAATTTAACCAGACCCGCCGTCATATTGCGGCACTGACTTTCGGCAACACCGGCTTTGCCTATCCGGCAGCACTTGGCGCCCAGCTGGCCGAACCGGATGCACCTGTTTTTGCGATCGTCGGTGACGGTGCATGGGGCATGAGTCTGCATGAAGTGAGTACAGCCGTTGAACAGAATATCCCGGTCATTGCGTGTGTGTTTAATAACAAAGCATGGGCCGCTGAGAAGAAGAACCAAGTTGATTACTATGATGACCGTTATGTCGGTTCCAATATTGAAGCGCCTGAATTTGCAGAAGTCGCCAAATCAATGGGAGCGCTTGGCTATACGATCGATAAACCGGAAGATATCGTTCCGGCGATTGAAGACGTATTAAAAAAGCGTAAGCCTGCCGTACTGAACATTTATGTCGACGGTACACAGCTGGCACCGCCATTCCGCAAAGACGCCCTGAAGATGCCAACACGTCTGCTGGATAAGTATAAGCACCTGGATTATGAGGTTTGGGGCAAATAAGAACGATAGGCAGCTCTTTGTCCAATTTTGGACAGAGAGCTTTTTCATCAAAGAAACTTTTTTCCTTAATAATCCGGCTGTGAATCATATAAAAGTTATTAATAAACGTTATTCTGGTTTTTGATGAAAGAAAATTCGAATAATTATTGTTAACTACTTCTGTTTCAGTTACCATATAAGAAAATAATATTCATATTACTGGTTAATGAAAGCGGTGTCACGGATGGAGGTGAAAAGTCACTGGAATATAGCAGGTATTGACTATCTTTTGGGTATCATGCAGGAAGTACGTTAATCATAATATGTCCAGGTTTGACCTATAGGAGGATTATTGATTATGAAAAAACGACAAAAACTGGAAAGGACGCTGAAACCACATTGGGTTTGGGCGATTGCGCTTGGTTCAGCTATCGGGTGGGGCGCGTTTGTTCAGCCTTCCGTTTGGATGAGTGGTTCAGGACCGCTGGGAGCGATTATCGGGTTTGGGATTGGTGCCGCATTGATGATGGTCATTGCGGTCAGCTATGGTTTTCTTATTGAAAAATTCCCGGTTTCCGGCGGTGAATTTGCTTATGCCTTCCTGGGATTTGATCGCAACCATGCTTATGTGGCCGGATGGTTTTTAGTTTTAGGTTATATGTGTATCGTAGCCCTGAACGCTTCAGCTCTGGCGTTAATGATCAGATATGTTTTTCCTGTGGTGGCTGAGCAAGGCTTTATGTACAGTTTGGCAGGATGGGATGTCTACTTTGTAGAAGTGGTGATTGCCAGTGCTGCTTTAATTCTGTTTGCCTATATGAACATACGCGGTGCTACGTTATCAGGAAGATTACAATTCATATTTGTGATTTTTATGATTTGTGGTGTATTATTCATGGGGGCAGGCGCTATCTTCAGTCCTGCTACTTCATTTGAAAATCTGCAGCCGGTTTTTAGCCCGGAAGTATCCGCTATATCAAGCATCATACTTATTGTTGCGATAGCGCCATGGGCATTTGTCGGGTTTGATAATATACCCCAGGCAGCAGAGGAGTTTAACTTCTCACCCAAAAAAGCGTTTATGCTGATTATTTTTTCACTTTTATGTGCGGGGCTTCTATACATGGTTATGATCACTGCAACAGCATTGTACATGCCATGGGAGCAGCTGACCAGTTCACAGCCGCAATGGGGCACCGGTGATGTTATGTCAGGGCTGTTCGGGAATATCGGCATCATAATACTGGCACTCGCATTGACGATGGGTGTCTTTACTGGATTAAATGGTTTTTTTGTATCGAGCAGCCGACTGCTGTTTGCCATGGGGCGTGCCCGTATCATACCACGTGTTTTTACCAAATTGCACCCGAAATATAACACACCTTATGCAGGTATTATTTTTACCTGTGCGGTTTGTTTGATATCGCCGTGGTTTGGACGGCAAGTATTGACTTGGATTGTCGATATGTCCTCAGTTGGCGTCACGATTGCTTATATTTATACGTGCGTCGTTGCGTTCAAATTGTTTAAATGGTCGGAGAAATCCATGGCTAACCATAAGAACAAACATATGCCTTCCGTAACGGCGCCTTTCAAGAAAAGTTTAAGTATGACAGGGGCATTGATTGGTTTTGTTTTTTTAAGCTTATTGCTGATTCCAAACTCACCTGCGTTCATGGGAATGCCTTCACTAATAGCGCTGTTTATATGGGTCGTTCTTGGCGTTACATTCTATCTTATTAAAGGTCCGGAGTTCAGAAAAATACCGAGGGAGCGACTTGAATATCTTATTCTAGGTAAAGAGCCGAAAGATGATGTTGAAGATGGTGAAGAAGTGACTGGTTGAAAGAAGTGATTTGCTTGCGAAGAATAGGATAATACAAAAATCCCCCGGCGCAATTTTTCGCGCCGGGGGATTTTTTCGACTAACATTCTACGTAATCGAAGCCTCATAAATGGAGTTAACTGCTTCTTTAAGCTCGTTATTGAATTCATCATCTGACTGATTAACGTTCAGATCCTGAGTCAGTGCACGGGAGAAGCTGGCAATGAGTCCGTTATTTTCCTTCAGTTTTTGATTTGCTTCGTCTGTAGGGTAACCGCCGGAAAGCGCGACGACACGGACAACATTCGGATGCTCAATCAGTTCTTTAAACAGGTTTGGAACAGTTGGGATCGTCAGCTTCAGCATGACATGCTCGTCTTGGCCCAAGTTATCGAGGTGTTTTTGGATTTCTGCTTTCATAATCTCCTCGCATTTTTCCTTCTCAGAGCTGTTGATGTCAACTTCAGGCTCAATGATCGGCATGAGTCCCGCGTCGATAATTTTCTTGCCGATCTCAAATTGTTGATTGACAACTTCTTTGATCGCTTCAGGGTTGGCTTCTTTAATAACGGAACGCATCTTGGTTCCAAAGATACGACGCTCATTCGCACGTTTAAGCGTTTCATCGAGGTTATCGATCGGCTTCATCAGCTGTACGCCGTTTGATTCCTCAGCAAGCCCTTTATCCACTTTCAAGAATGGAACAACGCCTTTTTTCTCGGCCAAATAATCACCTGTATACATGCCTTCGATTTCGCGGTCCATTGTTTGTTCGAAAAGGATCGCACCGATGATGTGACTGTTGTCGAAAGCAGGTGCTGTGATGATACGCGTGCGCATTTCGTGTACCAGATCAAACATTTCATCTTCGTTGGAATATTGATCTTCAGTTACACCATATAGAGCCAGTGCTTTTGGCGTACTGCCGCCACTCTGGTCAAGTGCAGCGATAAAACCGTTTCCGTTTTTCATTTGTTCATAGTGTTTCTGGTTCATCATTTCCACTCCTTTTATCATGATAAAATTACCTTTATCTGCTTGAGGTAATTTATGTATTTGGAGAAAAGCAATCTACAGCAACATTATATCATGAAAAGAAGTTTGGATATAGTCATACACATGATTCTGTATATCAGCAGGTCTGATAGTATATATTCAATTTATACAGAATATTTAGATTCTGAAGGAGGAGATGAAATTAAGTGTGATTTGTTATTTCCCAGGGAATAATGGCGAATTTTACTTATGGTCGCCTTATCTCCTGCGGCCAGTGGGGAAGATCGGCTAAAACCAGCCGCGATGCGCGGCAACGCCGATCCACCTGCAGCGCTGAGCGCAGTCCGTACATCGCTAAACGGGTGCCCCGCGCCTTTGTTCTAAACAATAATAAACGCGAAAACAGATAACAGAACAGATGTTATGATCATAGCAATCAATGGTTTTACTGCCTTTGTACGCAGGTCATTAAAGCTCACGCTGAGACCGAGTCCGACCATCGCCGCCGTTAATAGCCATGTTGTCAGTGAATAGATTCCGTTCATGACCCCTTCAGTTACCGGAATCGATTCCCCAAGGACATAAGTGCCAAAAATACTAAGCACAATAAATCCAAGCAAGAACCATGGGAAGGCGACTTTTGTTTTTGACTGTTCGGATCCTTTGTTTTTAATTTTCATAAAGTAAATGAGGATAAAGCATAATGGGATAAGCAAAAACACACGGCCCAATTTTGCGAGTAAAGCAATGGCCAGCGCATCTCCTCCTGCCGGGTCAGCCGCGAGTGCCACATGGGCGAGTTCATGCAAGCTTATGCCCGACCATATGCCATAATCGATAGCTTCGAAAGGCAGGACTGGGCGCAATAAGATATAAACGATTGAAAAAATCGTTCCCATTAGAGCAATAATGCCAACACCGATTGCCGTATCTTCATCTTTTGCCTTGATAATGGGTGCTACGGCAGCGATGGCAGCAGCTCCGCACACTCCGGTTCCAACCCCCAGTAACAGAGAAATCGATGAATCCGCTTTAAATACTTTCGCAAGCCAAACCATTAATAAAATGGCGAATAATATAACCGCTGCATCCCTTAAAAGCAGTCCCAGACCATCACTTAGCACGACATTAATATTTAATCTGAGTCCATATAGAATAATGGCTAATCGGAGCAGTTTCTTGGCTGAAAATGTCACACCCGCTCTGATAGCTTCCGGATAGCCGAATATTTGCCGGTAAGCAATCGCAATAATAATGGCACAGGCTAGTTGACCGACATATGCAAAACCGGGCACAAGTGCAAGTAAATAACCCAGCAGTGCGATGAAAAATGTAAATGCAACACCTCCAACCCAGTATTTCTTTTGGTTAGAAGGTTGTTGTCCCTCAGGCTCATGGTATACCGGTTCAGCCTGATTGGTCGCATTCCCTAAAGACATGATAGCAGCACCTCCTATCTCTAGAATAAGGGAGGTTTAATGATAAGAGAAATAAATTATTATAATGATGATGATAAAAAAACGTGATAATATAAGAACAAAGGCTCGGGGCGCCCGTTTAGCGACGTACGGACTGGACTGAACCGCAGGAGATAAAGGAAACACGGCGACCATAGGGAGCCGCTGTTGACTTATCGGACGGAGGTGAAGGAAGTCACGCTAGTCGCTGGGCGCTGGAGCCGGACGTGGCA